>NZ_FMDO01000004.1 GCF_900095305.1 Proteiniborus sp. DW1
TTATTCTATTACCATATATTTTAAAATGGTCTTTTCCTACTTTTTATCATATAATATATGTAGTATATTTTTGTATCAAGCAAGGGGGAATATTTTTGGATAATAGACCGATAGGAATATTTGATTCAGGTATAGGTGGCCTTACAGTACTTAAGGAAATAGCAGAACAATTACCTTATGAGGATATAATATATTTTGGAGATACAGCTAGAATACCATATGGTACAAAGTCAAGAGAGACAGTAATAAAATACTCAAACCAATGCGCTAGATTTTTATTAAGTAAAAATGTAAAAGCAATAGTGATAGCATGCAATACAGCAAGTGCATTGGCATACGGAGAATTAATAAATATGTTTGATGTTCCAATACTAGGAGTAATACAGCCTGGGGCAAAGGCTACAGTTACCACAACAAAAAATAATAAAATAGGCGTAATAGGAACTACAGCAACTATAAATAGTGATGCATACCAAAGTGCCATAAGAGAGCTGAACAAATCAGCAGAAGTTATAGGAATAGCATGTCCACTGTTTGTTCAAATAGTAGAAGATGGCTGGGAAGATACAGATGTAGCTTTTATAACAGCAGAAAAATACCTTATGGAATTAAAAGAACACAATATAGACACATTGGTATTGGGTTGCACCCATTATCCAATTTTAAGATATACACTTTCAAAGGTAATGGGAGAAAAGGTATCATTAGTAAATCCAGCTTTTGAAACAGCAAAGGAAATTAAGAGTCTACTAAAACAAAAAGATTTATTTTCAGATAAAAAAGAAAAACCACTGTATAAATATTATGTTAGTGATGACCCAGAAAAATTTAGAAGAATTGGCGGGAATATAATGAACAAAAACATAATAAGCATAGAGAAGGTCGATATAGAAAACCTATAGGGGGAGATGTTGTTGAAAAACGTAATGCTTAAAATAAAAGGAAGGCAGACAAGCACAGAAGGTGAAGAAAATGTAATTGAGCTTATAACAGAAGGCAAGCTATACAACAAAAACGGCTCGTATTATTTAGTATACGATGAAACAGAAATATCAGGTATGGAAGGTTCTACTACTACCCTAAAAATCCAAGGACATAAAATATCAATGAAAAGATTTGGCAATAACACATCTAGTCTAATATTTGAAAAGGGACAAAGACATATAACGGAATACATGACAGCTTATGGTGACATGACACTAGAGGTAGTGACAGATAAGGTAGATGTAAACATATCCGAAACAGGAAAAGGGAATATAGACCTTTCATACAGACTCAATTTATCAGAAAACATAGAGAGCAACAATCACCTAACTATAGATATAATGTAAAATTAATCTTGATATATTTAGTTAGTGAATGATATTATATATCTAAGTGAGGTGGTCAAATGGATAATGAAAAATTATTTGAACTGATGACCCAAATGTATAGTGACATGCAAAAAGGATTTAATAATGTAAATGAAAGACTTGACAAGGTTGAAGGTAGACTTGATGGTGTAGAAGGTAGGCTTGACAGAGTTGAAAGTAGACTTGACAGAGTTGAAAGCAGACTTGATAGTGTTGAAGAAAGACTTGCTAAAGTTGAAGAAAAAGTAGAGCAAAATAGTAGAGATATACTAAGATTAGAAGAAAAAGTAGAGCAAAATAGTAAAGACATACTAAGACTAGAGGAAAAAGTAGAGCAAAATAGTAAAGACATACTAAGATTAGAAGAAAAAGTAGAGCAAAATAGTAAAGACATACTAAGATTAGAAGAAAAAGTAGAGCAAAACAGTAGAGACATACTAAGATTAGAAGAAAAAGTAGAGCAAAACAGTAAAGACATACTAAGATTAGAAGAAAAAGTAGAGCAAAATAGTAGAGACATATTAGGATTACAAGAAAAAGTAGACAAAAACAGCAAGGATATTATAAAACTTGAGAGCAAAATAGATGAAAGTACTGGTATACTATTTGACGGTATCACACAGATTACCTCTCAAAACGAAAGATTAGATAAAAGAGTTGGAAAGCTGGAAACAGGAATACTTGAAAAAGGTATAGTACTACCAAGTGAATATTATATACAAATACTTAAAAAAGTAGATTAGGTCAAAGTTTTTGGCCTATATTTTTTAATTATAAAGCCGAAAATTAGGCATTAATGCAAAAAAAATAAGCAGAGGTGATTATATGATAGATCAAATCCTTAGAGAAAACATTTCAGAAATATTGGATTATGTACAAGAAGGTATTCATATCATAGATAATACTGGAAAAATAGTGTACTACAATAAATTTGCGCAGAAAATAGATGAGATAGACAGAGAAAAAGCAGTAGGCAGACATATATTAGAGATATATCCTTCCCTTTCACATGATACTAGTACTTTATTAAAAGTAATAAGAACAGGAAAGCCAATATTTGATGTAGAGCAGACTTTTGTAAACTATAAAGGCGATAAGATAACTACCATAAATTCATCTATTCCAATTAAATCAAATGGAACCGTAGTAGGGGCTCTGGAAATATCAAAAGATATTACAGAAGTAAGAAAACTATCAGAAAAAATAGTAGAATTGCAAAGTGAGCTATATAACACAGAGAATAATGGGAAGAAAAAAGAGAAGAGAACGGCTAGTTTTACATTTGTAGATATAATTGGACAAAATCCTCAAATGCTAAAGCTCAAATCCCTTGCACTAAAGGCTGCTGAGACATCCTCACCAGTCATCATATATGGAGAGACAGGCACAGGAAAGGAGCTATTTGTACAGTCAATTCATAATGCTAGTCCAAGAAAAAACAAGCCATTTATTGCTCAGAACTGTGCGGCTTTGCCAAGTAACCTTCTAGAGGGGATATTGTTTGGAACAGTAAAAGGTGGATTTACAGGGGCAGAGGATAGGCCAGGGTTATTTGAAGTAGCAGACGGGGGAACGTTATTACTAGATGAAATAAACTCAATGCCTCTAGACCTTCAAGCTAAACTTTTAAGAGTAATCCAAGAAAAGACAGTCAGAAGAGTAGGAGCAATAAAAACTACTAAGGTAGATGTAAGAATAATTGCAGCTACAAATATACATCCAGAAAAAGCAATAGAAGATAAACTTCTAAGAAAAGATTTATACTATAGGCTAAATGTAGTTTCATTAAACATTCCAGAACTTAAGGATAGAATAGATGATATTCCTAGACTTGCTGAATACTTTATGCAAAAATACAATAGGCTATTAGACAAAAAAATAAAAAAAATAGATGAAGAAGTCATGGAGTTATTTATGACATATAGCTGGCCTGGTAACGTAAGAGAGTTAGAGCATCTAATAGAAGGTATAGCCACCATGTATGACACAGAAACTATAAAACTAGAACATCTCCCATCACAACTACTAGAAGCGAGTCAAGGGGTCAGTTCTTCTGGCTTATTGATAAATTCTTTCCAGCAATATTTTCACTCTAATGGAACTACTATACCAGTATCATTAAAAACAGCCTTAGAAGCTATGGAAAAAGAAATGATTTATAATACACTTATGTCTATGGACTGGAACATAACTCACACTGCAGAGCAATTAGATATTCCTAGACAAACTTTACAATACAAGATTAAGAAGTATGAACTGAGGGAGATAAAAGGGAAATAAATGAAATT
This sequence comes from Proteiniborus sp. DW1, assembly GCF_900095305.1. Lineage (NCBI taxonomy): Bacteria > Bacillati > Bacillota > Clostridia > Eubacteriales > Proteiniborus > Proteiniborus sp. DW1. The sequence continues at coordinate 3,641 of NZ_FMDO01000004.1, forward strand.
TTATCAACTGCCCATTATTGGGCGCAAACATAAAAAAAGAGAGCTTTATGTTAACAAAGCTTTCTTTTTTATTGTTAATTTAAGCCATCATGTACCCAAAAAAACCAATAAAATAAAGAAAAGCATGTTATAAAATTTTGGCATATTTTTTGCAATATTATTTCTACAGGGTGCATTAATAGAAATATGGCATCTATAATTAATTTTTTAACAATATTTGTCTGTTAAAAACCTTATCCATTAGTTTGAATTGTTATTTAATTTAATTAAACATTTAAAAGGAGGAATTATTAATGAAAAAAGGATGTCCATACGGAACACACAGAGTTATTGAGCCAAAGGGAGTATTACCACAGCCAGCACTTAAGATTGACAATGATATGGAAATTTATGACAATGAAATACTTATAGACGTACAGACCCTTAATGTTGACTCAGCTAGCTTTACACAAATAAAAGAAGAAGCTGGAGGAGATATTGAAAAAATTAAAGAAATAATGAAAAACATAGTAGCTACAAGGGGTAAACATCAAAACCCAGTAACAGGTTCAGGCGGAATGCTTATAGGTACAGTTGAAAAGATAGGATCTGCATTAGAAGGCAAAACAGACTTAAAGGTAGGAGATAAGATAGCTACATTAGTTTCATTGTCACTTACACCACTTAGAATAGACGAAATTCTTGAAGTAAGAAAGGACATAGACCAAGTAGACATTAAAGGAAAGGCAATACTATTTGAAAGTGGAATATATGCAGTGATTCCAAGTGATTTGCCTGAAAACCTTGCATTATCAGTACTTGACGTGGCAGGAGCACCTGCTCAAGCAGCTAAGCTAGTAAAGCCTGGAGACTATGTTGTAGTTATAGGTGGTACAGGAAAATCAGGAATGCTTTGCTTACATGAAGCAAAGAAAAGAGTAGGGGTTACAGGAAAAGTGATATGTGTAGGAAGCACAGATAAGAGTGTAGCTAGAGCAAAATCAGCAAACCTAGCAGACGAATATATTAAAGTAGATGCTACAGATGCAGTAGCATTACATGATAAAGTAAAAGAGCTAACAAATGGAAGAATGGCCGACATTACCATAAACTGTGTTAACATACCAAATACAGAAATGACAAGTATATTAGCTACAAGAGATGGCGGACTAATCTATTTCTTTAGCATGGCAACAAGCTTCACAAAAGCAGCATTAGGAGCAGAAGGTGTAGGCAAGGATGTCACAATGATTGTAGGAAACGGATATACAAAAGGACACGCAGAGATAGCATTACAAATAATGAGAGAAAGCGAAACATTGAGAAAAATCTATACAGAGCTATATGCGTAAAAGAGAGGAATGAGAAGACAGATGCCTTCTCCCGTAAATCTATATAAGGATTAGTAGTGGCGCCCACTGGACGTCAAAAGGGACGAGGGACAGGCACCTTGTCCCACGAATTGTGAGTGAATAATATGTAGTGGCGCCATTGAGCGTCATGATTACAAGTTCGAAGGAGGTTTTAAACGTGAGATCTTACAAAGATATTGAGCTATGGAAAAATATCTCCCAAGAAGAGTGGAATGACTGGAGATGGCAGGTCAGAAATAGAATCACTTCAGTAGAGGAGTTAAAACAAGTAGTAAATCTTACTGAAATAGAAGAGAAGAATATAGAAGAGACATTAAAAAAATTTAGAATGGGAATAACACCATATTATGCATCATTAATGGATAAGGATAATCCAGAGTGCCCAGTTAGAAAACAGGCGATACCTACAATAATGGAAACACATTTAGGGGCTGCAGATATGGAAGACCCGCTTCATGAGGATACAGATTCACCAGTACCAGGGCTTACCCATAGGTATCCAGATAGAGTACTTATGCTAATTACAGACCAATGCTCAATGTACTGCCGACATTGTACAAGGAGAAGATTTGCGGGACAACAAGATTCAGCTATGGGAATGGACAGAATAGAAGCAGCAATAGAATATATAAGAAACACACCTCAAGTCAGAGACGTGCTTCTTTCAGGAGGAGATGCCCTATTAGTTTCTGACGAAAGACTAGAGACAATAATAAAGAAGCTAAGAGAAATACCTCATGTTGAAATCATCAGAATAGGTACACGTGTACCAGTAGTATTGCCTCAAAGAATTACAGATGACTTAGTAAATATGCTTAAAAAATATCATCCAATATGGCTCAATACTCATTTTAACCATCCAAAAGAAATAACAGAAGAATCAAAGACAGCCATAGCTAGATTAGCAGATGCAGGGATTCCATTAGGAAATCAGTCAGTTTTACTTAGGGGAGTAAATGACTGTGTTCACATAATGAGAGAGTTAGTTCATGGTCTAGTAAAAATGAGAGTTAGACCTTACTATATCTATCAATGTGACTTATCAATGGGAATAGAACATTTTAGAACTTCTGTATCAAAGGGAATAGAGATAATTGAGGGACTAAGAGGACATACATCGGGATATGCAGTGCCAACATTTGTAGTGGATGCTCCGGGAGGAGGAGGAAAGACACCAGTAATGCCTAACTATGTAATATCTATGTCGCCAAATAAAGTAGTGCTTAGAAACTTCGAAGGTGTCATCACAACATATACAGAACCAGAGAACTACAATGACCATTGCAACTGCCCAGTATGTACAGGAGAGCGTGAACACAAGCTAACAGGCGTAGCAGGACTATTACAAGGCAATAGAGTAGCATTAGAGCCTGTACAGCTTGAGAGAAGAGAAAGAGGGAAAAATAGATAAAGAATTTGATGACCTTTACATTTGACATACCAGCTATTCACTTTGTGAATCAAGTTAGGTCATAATCGGACACGAACAATTCTAAAGCTCATTCTGATATAAAATCCTGTAGCTTGGAAACTCGCTTCACCTAATGGAGTTACAGAAATCTTTGATTTCGTCGTAACTCCTTATGCCAGCGTATGTTGCCTTACTTTAATATGATTGCTTAACGGATTTTATATCTAAACTCGCTAAAAATTGTAATCGTATCCTGCAAATGCTCGTTTAATATTTTACTTAATTTTCTCGTGATGTGAAGCAGCGGAGGAGGAAACCAATATGTCCATAATAGAATTACTATATCCACAACATAAAATAATCTCCATAGTAGGCATGGCAAAGAACTCAGGTAAAACAGTCACATTAAACAAGATAATAGAGGATGCTATAGATAATTCAATAATCCTAGGACTAACTTCAACAGGCAGAGATGGAGAGGGCCAAGATATAGTCACGAAAACAGAAAAACCTTCTATTTACGCTGAAGAAGGTACCTTCGTAGCTACATCCACAGAAACTCTAGAATTAGGCGATGCTAGAATAGAGATTTTGGACATTACAGACTATAGTACTCCTCTAGGAAAGATAGTTATAGGCAGGGTAAAAGAAAGTGGATATATTCAATTAGCAGGACCACAGACTAACAAGGGCATCAGAGCAGTATCGGAGATTATGCTAAAGCTCGGTGCTCAGTTAGTCTTAATAGACGGAGCCATAAATAGAGTTGCATCAGCCTCTCCCTCAGTATCAGAAGGAGTGGTATTAGCCACAGGTGCAGTTTTAAGCAGAGACGTGGATAAGGTCATAGAAGAAACTATCCATACAATAAATCTTTTTCAGTTGCCAGCAGTAAAAGATAATATGGCAGAATCCATATTAGAAGAATTAATTGAGAATGGAAAACCAGCAATCATAGATAATCAATACAATATAACTCAACTTAATATCAAAACAGCTCTAAATAGTGGAACTACTATTGCACAAAGTATTACAGATGAATCAAAATATGTAGTTCTACCTGGCTCTTTGGTGAAAAAGACAATAGAGGATATAGTATCCACCACAGACAAGTACAAAAAAGTAAAATTCATAGTAAATGATGGCACAAAAATATTTATAGATCCTAGAGATTGGCTTATATATAAGAGCAAAGGTTTAGATGTTCAGGTTCTTGAATCAGTAAATGTAGTACTTGTTACTATAAATCCCTATTCACCTGAAGGCTACTATTTTGACCAAGAACACTTCCTGCTAAGAATGAAGGAACATCTAAAAGACACAATGGTACTAGACGTAATGCATGGTGGTGGTCTGATATGAGGACTTTTATAGATAATAAAACAGTTGAAAATATAGGTCTAGACTATGTATTAGGAAAAATAAATACCATAACACCATATGGCAAAGACCTAAAAGAAAAAATGCGTCCATTTAAAATAGGAGAAGAAGACCTGCTAATTAAGGAGCTTAATCAGATAGAAAGACTAGTTAAGCTAATAAATGAAAATAAATTCTTCTTTAAGAATATAAAAGATATCCTTCATAACATTAAAGACATTAGGAATTCTATTGGGAGAGCAAAGGATGGCTATATATTAAGTAATGTAGAGTTATTTGAAATTAAAAGCTTTATATTAGCTCTTTCAGACTTATATATAGAACTAAGAACCATAGTAGACCAACTAGATAGCAGTATCAATGTAAACAGAATAATAGAACTAGAATCTCTTTTGGACCCACAAGGTACTAGGGTCAAAGCCTTCTATATATATGATGAATATTCTAAGGACTTAAAGCTAATTAGATACAATAAAAGGCAAATAGACAATGAAATAAAAATTGAAAAGAAGAAAATAAAAGAAGAACTAGAAAAGCAACTATCCATGAAATTAAGACCAGACGGGTCAGTTTTAGTATCTAAAAATCAAAAGGAGCTAATAGAAAAGATTAATAACTGCTCTAATTTAATATACAGCTCTGAAACCTATATGGATATTAAATATATATTAAAGCCTACTCAGGCCTTAAATGAACTAGAAGGTAAGCTTGCTAGTCTAAAAGAAAAAGAAGAGGAAGAAGAACAGAAAATTAGGCAGTACTTATCCGAACAGACAGGTAACTACTATGAGCAAATAACTAAAAATATTCATTCAATAGGCAAGCTTGACTTAACACTAGCAAAGGCTTACACAGCCATAGAAACTAACAGCATAAAGCCAACAATCATACATGAACATAAAGTAAATATAGTAGCTGGAAGACATCCTAAAGTTGAGGATATACTAAAATCTAGCTCTCAGAAGTTTACTCCCATAAGCATAGCACTTAAAGAGGGAGTATCCTGTATTACAGGAGCTAATATGGGAGGAAAGACAGTATCACTTAAGCTAGTAGGGCTATTATGTGCTATGGCACAATACGGACTTTTCGTACCATGTACTAGCATGGAAACAGGGCTTCATGGATTTATATATGGCTCCATAGGGGATATGCAGTCTACAGATCAGGGTCTAAGTACCTTTGGCTCAGAAATAAAAAGCATAAAAGAATGTTTGAAAATATCAGATGAAAAGGGACTCATACTAATAGACGAGCTAGCTAGAGGAACAAATCCTGATGAAGGCTATGCCATCTCGAAAGCCATAGTAAATTTCCTAAAAAGTAAGAAAAGCATAGCTCTTATAACCACTCACTATGACAATATAGCTAATACAGAAGATGTAGTGCACTACCAAGTCATAGGGCTTTCAGAGATTGATTATGAAGAGTTAAAAGAAAAGATAAATCAAAGCAAAAACACCATGAACATAGTGAGTAAATATATGGACTATAGGTTAAAGAAGGTAACAAAGGACACCTTAGTTCCAAGAGATGCCCTAAATATAGCCAGACTCATGGGTTTAGAGGAAAGCATAGTGGCAGATGCAGAGAGGATTCTTTCGAACAGTAAAGAAACAGTAGTTGAACAATAGTTAAATAGCTGATAAACATTCGTTATACTACTGTATGACTACTGTTAAACTATCGCTAAAAAGGAGGTAATAAATTGAACAGTAAACTAAATCTTAACCCTAATATTATTCAAAGTGCACGTACAGCAGCAGCAAACATAGCAGAAGATGTTCAAGGTTTTATAGATAAACATACTACAGTAACAGTAGAAAGAGCCATAGCGAGACTATTAGGAATAGACGGTGTAGACGAAATAGATAGACCGCTTCCAAACATAGTAGTTGATAACATAAAAGAAGGCAATGGACTAGGAGAAGGTATAGCATACTGGCTAGGAAATGCTATAATTCACACTGGAGATACTCCACAAGCCATAGCAGAAAAAGTAGGTAGAGGAGAGCTAAACCTAACTAATCTACCATTAGCCGATGAAAATGAGATTAAAGAGAAGATCAATGAAATTGCTATACAAACAGTAGATAAAATAAGAGAAAATAGAATCAAAAGAGAAGATTATATTCAAAGACTTGGTGAAGGTAGTCAGCCATATATATATGTAATAGTAGCTACAGGAAATATATATGAAGACGTAGTTCAAGCCCAAGCCGCAGCTAGACAAGGAGCAGACATTATAGCAGTTATCAGAACTACTGCCCAAAGCTTACTTGATTATGTACCATATGGAGCTACTACAGAAGGCTTTGGAGGCACATATGCTACTCAAGAAAACTTTAAGATAATGAGAAAAGCATTAGATGAAGTAGGAGAAGAAGTAGGCAGATACATTAGGCTATGTAACTATTGCTCTGGACTTTGTATGCCAGAAATAGCAGCTATGGGGGCCTTAGAAAGACTAGATGTAATGCTAAATGATGCTCTATACGGTATACTATTTAGAGATATAAACATGCAAAGGACTCTAGTAGACCAATACTTCTCAAGAGTAATTAACGGATTTGCAGGAGTTATCATAAATACAGGTGAGGACAACTATCTAACTACTGCAGATGCAGTAGAAGAAGCCCATACAGTATTAGCATCTCAGTTCATGAATGAGCAGTTTGCTAAAAAGGCAGGTATTCCAGAGGAGCAAATGGGACTTGGTCATGCCTTTGAAATGGCACCAGATATAGAGAATGGGTTCTTATTAGAGCTAGCTCAGGCACAGATGGCAAGAGAAATATTCCCAAAAGCACCACTTAAATATATGCCACCTACAAAGTTCATGACAGGAAATATATTTAAAGGGCATTTACAAAATGCAATGTTCAACCTTGTATCAGTATGGACAAATCAAGGAATACAGCTATTAGGAATGTTGACAGAGGCTATCCATACGCCACATCTTCAAGACAGAGCTTTAGCTATAGAAAATGCAAAATATATATTCAATAATGCAAGAAGCATAGGTGATGAAGTAACCTTCAAAGAAGGAGGGCTTATCCAGACAAGAGCACAGGAAGTCCTTAAAAATGCAGAAGAACTATTGCTAGAGATAGAAAAAGAAGGCCTATTCTCTACTATAGAAAAAGGAAAGTTCGCATCTATAAAAAGAGCTAGAACTGGTGGCAAAGGCTTAGAAGGAGTAGTGCAAAAAGGCGAAAAGTACTACAACCCATTTATTAAAATGATGCTTGGAGGTGAAAGATAATGGACAACATTCAAAAAGTAGACCTAACAAAAGTAAAACCTTACGGAGACACATTAAATGATGGAATGGTTCAGCTTTCTTTCACACTTCCAGTGCCATATGGAGATGAAGCTAAAGAAGCTGCTAGATTATTAGTGAGGCAAATGGGACTAGATGAACCTAATGTAGTACATGCATCAGATCTAGGTGTAGGATATACACACTTTGTAGTATATGGAAAATGCCAGCACACAGTTGACTTTACAAAAATAGAGGTTCCAAAGGTAGAAGTAGACTCTATGTCTATGGAAGAAGTAGAAGAATATATTAAGCAAAACATAAAAAGAGATATTACAATAGTAGGTGCATGTACAGGAACAGATGCCCATACAGTAGGTATAGATGCCATCATGAACATGAAGGGCTATGCAGGACATTATGGTCTAGAAAGATACAAAGGCATAAATGCAATAAACATGGGAAGTCAAGTTCCAAACGAAGAGCTAGTTGCCAGAGCCATAGAAGAAAATGCTGATGCAATACTAGTCTCTCAAGTAGTTACTCAGAAAAATGTCCATATTCCAAATCTAACACAGCTAGTAGAGCTACTAGAAGCAGAAGGGCTTAGAGATAAAATAATCCTATGCTGTGGAGGACCAAGAATAACTCACGAGCTAGCCAAAGAATTAGGATATGATGCAGGCTTTGGCTCAGGCTCATATGCAGACGACGTAGCCTCATTTATAGTGACAGAAATGGTTAATAGAAAGCTTATATAAGAAAGAGAGATTCTTCGCTATTACCAGAATTCAGGACAACAAAAAACTGTCATTCTGAACACCAGCGAAGAATCTCATGTTTATAGCCTACTAGCTGCTTCCTTATCTACAATGATGGTCACATCAGGATGAAGCTGAAGAATTGATGCTGGTACCTTAGGAGTGATAGGTCCCTTTACAGTATCATAAATAGCATCAGCCTTCTCGGCACCACTTGCAAGAAGTAGTATCTTCTTAGCTTTCATTATCGAACCTATTCCCATACTAATAGCCTTTGTAGGCACATCCTCAATAGAATCAAAAAATCTAGAATTAGCTTTGATAGTATCTTCATCTAGCTGAACAAGGTGAGTTTTTGGCTCAAAATGATCAGAAGGTTCATTAAAGCCAATGTGTCCATTTCTACCGATACCTAATAGTTGAAGGTCTATTCCACCTGCTGCTTCTATTTTCTTTTCATATTCCGCACATTCTCTTACCACATTATCGGTCATTCCATTAGGAATATTAATTTTTTCATCATCAATATTAATGTGATTAAAAAGATTAGCTTTCATAAAATAATCATAGCTTTGTGGATTATTCTTTGGCAACCCAAAATATTCATCTAAGTTAAAAGATGTCACATCAGAGAAATCAATAACTCCCATTTTATAAAGATTAATCAATTCTTTATATGTATCTATTGGAGTACTGCCAGTAGCAAGACCTAAAACACAGTTTGGTTTTAAAACTATTTGACTTACAATAATATGAGCAGCTTTCTTACTCATTGCCTCATAATCATTAGCAACTATTATTCTCATTATGTATACCTCCAGAAAAAATCTTGTGTGAAAACTTCGAAATTCTATTTAATTATAATTTTATTTGAATTTTATGTCAAATATTAAAACTATATAAAATTGGCCTCCAGTTAATTGTTTGACAAAAGCGCTTCCATAGCTACACCATTAGCTGCACTCATAGCAGTTTGTAAAGAACCGTTTATCCATCCATGTAAAACAGAAACATGGTCACCTGCAAAGAAGATTTTATTATTATACTCAGGGGTAGTCATTGCATACTGAAATAATCTTCTTTGTTCAGGCAATAAAAATGCAAAACCACCTAAAGACCAAGGATCATCAAACCAATTTGCATACCTCCAATCCATGACTACACTATCTAGATATCCATATGGAAGGTCATGAACCTTCTCTAATTGTCTCTTTAATTCCTCTAACTTTAAGAAGCTATGAAGATTTCCAAATCTAATAGCATCAACACTGACACTGTAAGAGCCTAATAGAACTCCGGGTTGTTTAGCACTTTTTCTATCATTTGGATACCATATAGTTGATATAGGCAAATCAGTAAAAGAGCCTCCTCCTATTATGCCTTGTTCTTGCCAAAACCTTTTATTACATAATAGAATAGCTTTCTGAGCAGGTATATAGTCAACCTCTCTTATAGCAGCCATTTTCCTATTACTGAAAAATGGATTAATATCTACATTTCTTAGATTAGAGAAAGGTATAGTGCAAACTACATAATCAAAGTCTTCCTTTTTTGAGCCTAGCATCTTTTTATTGTTGTATATGATTCCTACTTTATTTCTTTTCTCAATCTTACATATACCTTCTACCCATGTGCCCATTCTAATATCTACTTTACCCAAATCTTTAGGCTCTAAACCTATATATTCTCTAGGACTAGGGTTAGTTAATGAATTATACAAAGCATAAGGCAATAAGGAAGTTCCTCCAACAATCTCAAATATAGTAGTAAAAGATAGACTGCTGGTTTCTGTGGCAGTTTCGATATAATTATAGTAAAGGACTTGACGTGTAAAAGGAGATACGCTACCAAGCATGTCTATAGCCCCATTACTTAAGCCTAGCTTTTCTGCAACTTGCCTATGGTTAAAATAATCCCAATATTTTATGATGTCATCAGTTATTCTTCTAATATGGAGCAGTTCTATACGTAGCTCTGGAGACATTTGAAGCAATGGAGTATCAAAAGCATAGCTTAAAAGCTCCATCCAAGAAAGCTGTCTTTCCCAGTTTCTCATCCTGAACTTAGGGTATATTTCGCGTTTTACATTTTCACCCTCTGAGTCATTTCTAACACGAATATTTTTAACGTAGATAAAAGCATTAGGATTGACCTGTACAAAAGGACGGGTATTTAAGCCTAGAAGATTGATATAATGCCAGGTGGTTTCATGAGATACAGGAATTCTCATAGCCCCTAATTCTCCATAGTTTTCCCTATCAAAATAATATGTATATATTCTTCCTCCAATACGGTTTTCTCTAGCCTCAAATATTGTAATATCAAAGCCTAGCTTTCTAAGCTCAAAGGCTACAGCTAATCCTGCCACACCTGCTCCAAGTATAGCAACCTTTTTATTCTTAAAAGAGCCTGGCTTAGCTATAGTAGTTATATCTACAGGTGGACTTAAAGCATTTACGATACCAGGAAGTTCTCTAGGATCTCTTCTAGAGTTTATAAGCAATTCTTCCATTATACTATATCTTTCAAGGTTAGTAGGATTGTTAACATTATCTTGCTGCAAATACATCAACCCCTTCATGTAAATACATCAACATTAGGAATAAACACGTCACATTAAAGTATATTAGTCAACAATCCCATTAATGCACAGAAAGAAAAGAGAGTCGAATTACCTTCGACTCACTTCATTTAGCTTAACTATAAGACTTTTATCAACATATACAACCACATCTCCCCTGATAGCAGGAGTAGAAGGGTCTATACCATCTGCTATATTGATACCTAGTTCCTTAGCTTTGTCCACATAGTTTTGAGGCCACTTCTTGCTTTGGTCTACAGTTTTATCATATCCAAGGAGTCTAACTAAAATAGTTAATATTTCCCCATGAGTAATCTTATCACTTGGAGCAAATGTACCATCACCACGACCTACTATGAGACCTTGATTAACTGCTATATTAATATATCCAGCGGACCAACGATCCTTTTTTACATCCTTAAATATAGAATCCTTCTTAAACTTTTCTACTTCATCCTCCATAGCTAACAGCCTAACAGCTAAAGTAGCAAACTGCTCCCTAGTTATATTTTGCTCAAGCCCTAAGGAACCGTCTTCAAAGCCAGTTAGTATTCCCATAGCTATAAGTCTCTCAGCAGCCTCTTGCCTTTGCTTGTTCACATCACTAGAAAAAGCCACAGAGCCAAATAGAATCACGAATACTAGAACAAAAACTGTAGTTCTTTTAAACAAAATTCTCACCTCCGTATACTTTCCTTCATTATATCAAAGTAAGTTATATATTTTCATTTCAATTGTGTTACAAATTGGGTATACAGTATTGCAGGAAAAAAGGGAAATTTGTTGAATAGTAATAGATATTGGTTTTGTAATGATATTGTAATTTACACAACTAAATAATTATGACGATAATATTAATATATTGGACTCTTAGTATTTTTAAGATAAAATTAGACAGGCTAAAAGGAGAGATAAAACATGGGTACATCTATAAAACGAGGAATAGCATTTTTACTTATTAGTATTATGACTCTATCTTCATTAAATATTGTAGGAGCTGCAGAAGCTAACTCAAAAATCGACATTTTAAAAACATATCCCGCTAATAACTCCATAATATCTGAAGACTTAAAAGAGATCACATTCGAGTTTAAAGGTGATATTTTATTGAATCAGACAAATATAAAAGAAAAAATAGAAATCAATGCATATAAAATAGACAAGGATATTCCAGGATTAAATTCAGACTCTATAGATAATTATGATGTTTTCATAGAAGAAGGAAATAAACTAATACTAAAGAGATTACCTGACAAAGGGAACCTAAATGAATTCAGTTATTATACAGTTACCTTAAAAGAAAAGGTTTTAAAATTGAAAAATAATGCTGGTAAGAGCATTTATAATAAAGAAGAAAGGATAAACTTTACTACCAATAATATGGTTAAAGAAACTTTTCCCAAGAACAACCAAGGGGGAATAGACCATGAAAAAGTAGAACTTGAACCTACTATAACTTTTAAGTTTAAATACCCTATAGAAATACTAAGCAAAAATAAAATAAAAATAAGCTCAGATGGGATAGAGTTTTTGTTAGACCCAAATGAAATAAAAACATCAGGAAACAATCAAATTCTAAATATATCAATCAATGACATAGAGACAAAAGACAAGAAAAAATACAAACTGAGACCTAATACACTATACAAGGTTACCCTTGAAAAGGGAGCTGTTAAATTTAAAAACTATAATATACGAAACGAAGAAGATATTAATCTATATTTCATAACAGAGGGAGTTGGGGATATACCATACATCACCCAATATACATCTACAGTAGGCAAGCCTATGGATGATATAACTTTAATAGATAAAACAGAGCTAGGACCAGACGGGAGCATATACATACATTTTAATGAACCAGTTAGATGGGACAAAGGAAAAAAACCACTTACTAGTGATGTAATGCTCTATAAAATTCATAAGCCTACCAAGACAGAGTTTGATTACTCAAGTAAAAAAATAAATGAAACATATACATATCTTTCAGATGGCAAAACAATAATAACAGAAAATAATGAAAAGATGGAAAGAATCCCTGTATCTAAAATAGAGATATTAGAAGAATATGAAAATATAATAAAGATAACACCAATCAATCAACTACTTTCATTGAACCAATACAATCTTAAACTTAGCAAAGAATTTATAGAAAACTATAAAGCCTATAATTTAGACAAAGATATAGACTTTTATTTTTGGACGAAACCTTCTGTAGATAAACTAGATGCAAAATGGGAAACTGATAAAATGACTGCAGAATACATAAAAGAAAGTATTATATCTCCTTATAAAAAGGAGTACACACTCTATGGAGTACCACAATACACTAACATAATAGATGCTACAGATGAAAATAAAGAGAATCCAATTGTTCTTTATGCAGAAGGGGAGTTACTTCCAAAGGTTGATAATATCGGGGCTCTATCTCAAATAACATTAAGAGAAGTTTTTTTTGATGAGGAAAGTAAAGAATATAAAGACAGGTCAGATATAGGCTTCTTAAGGTACAAGCTACAATATTATCATGAAAAAGCTGGTTCAGAGTATATAAAGAAAACAAAAATCTCTCTCTATCCAAGTAAAACACTAGAAAGGGGTAAAAACTACAGACTAATAATAAACGAAGGAACATTTGAGACTCGTTCAAGACATGAGATAGAAGAATTGAGGTTAAATTTTGTAGTAGAAGGAAGTGCTAAAGACTCAGTAGGGATATATGACATAGAGCCTAGTAGGGGATTAAAAATAGGAGATATAGCTCAAGGAAAACAGGCATTTAAAATTATAGGATTTAATTTTAGCGAAAAAATAGAAAGAATTGACCTAATACCTGAAAATGATATATTAAATAAAATGAAGAAAATAACTATATGGCCTGAGGATATTAGGTTTAAGACTATTACAGAACTAGAAGTGCTTCTTAGAGGAGAAGTAGCACAACAGCTATCAAAGGAAGAAAGCATAGGTGACTATAGAGTACGAATTTATTTTGATAACTCTATATCAAAAAAGGAAATAGACTCTGAGAATTCATACTTAACAGTATTACCTAATAAAACTCCATATATCAAAGACATATATCTTACCGATTTGTGGAACTTTCAATGGCTGATTAAAGATGGTGTGACTACCAACGACTTAGAGTATTCTTCTAATTATAACTATTTAGTTCTTAAAATAGGACATGATGACGATAATATTGAGCTAAGTCCAAATCCTCTAGATAAGATATCATTAACAGCAGAAGGAAGTACAATAAATCTAGTAGACAAAAGTGGAGAAGAACCGAAGTTGATAAAAGACATACCTCAACCAGGTATATTAATCCCTATAAAAGGTTTAGCTTCTAATACTAAATATCTACTAACTATAAAGGAAGGATTAGTACAAACAGTAAATGGTTCTTCAGGAACAGAGGCCATAACGGGTATATTTTTTACAACAAGAACTAATCCCCATGTACACACTGTGTTTACAGGAAGTGTAACAGAAGATTATGATCCATCAGAACCCATATATATTAAAGGAGGAGACTTTGTAGACACATATTATGATTATGTCACTGTTTATTTCAACGATATAGAGGCACAGAGGGCAAAGATAATAAAAGATACATCTACAGGAGAAGTATTTCTAGAGGTATACCTTCCTAGAAGACTACGAGTAGGTACTTATGATATTACTATATCAAACGGTGAGAATCATAGTACGACATTAGACTCGGCATTTAGTGTAGTAAGATTAGGAGAATATTTACCAAATGAAATAGAATCACTAAAAGATAGAACAAAAATGGGAGATATAATGTCCAGCCTAACCATAAGCCACGATACCCTCCTATTAGATTCAAGATATTCAGATACGAGAAGCCTAGAACTTGATTTAGACGAATTAATGGGACAGGAAGTGTTGATTAGAAAGATCAAGTACGAGGCTCACAGGAATGATACCTTAAACAAGCTAGAGACTACGTCAATATGGGCAAATGTTACCCTAAGGGACATAAGACCAGAAGCAAATGAAAGAAGAAACGAAATAGAGATAATGGTAGGACGCACAGATCCATTGACTGTAGAGACATTAAAAGGAAAGCTAAGAGGTGCAAACATTAAATCAGAATTTATTAGTGTATCAGGAACTGGGTATAATGTATCTAACATAGAACTATCTATTCCATACAAGGATAGCGATGGTAAAAACCTAACAGCCCTAAGATACGATGAAGCTACTAGAAGATGGGAAGAAGAAATCTTCCAAGTAGACACAGTAGAAAACCGAGTCAATATAACATCATATAGAAAGGGTATATTTGTAATAGTAGAAACTCAAAATTAAGCAGTTTAGCAAATCAAGTGAAAAACTATTAATCATTATTTATTAGCGAACAAGGGGTGATTTTGTGAAGAAAGTTATATCCATATTTTTAGCAGTGATGATAATCGTTTCAGGATTTCCGGTAGCTGATATTGTTGCATTTGCAGCTGAGGGAGAACCTGTATTTACCTCAATTATAGTAAATAAAGTATTTAGAGACTTATTTGGAGTAGAAAAATACAGTATTATAATTAATGGTAACAACTTCACTGTAGATGGAAGGAATATAGTAGAAGTTGGCATAATGGGTGGTGACGGTACAGTAAAAGCCTTCACGCCAATTTATAGTTCTAAAACTATGCTTCAATATGAATTGAAACCTAGCGAATTGACAGGCAATCTGTTTATTGATGGGAAGCAAATAGATATATCTGAGCAGGATATGCCATCTATAACTAATAAAACACCAACAACTGGTATAGTAGATAGTGCAAGTAATGCAGAGATTACATTAATAGGTAGTGGGTTTAACAAGCTTTCTGGGGACCTAAAGGCTTATTTGTTTCAAGGGAACTCAAAACTTTCTACATTTACCAAAATAGATGATTCAACGATTCAGTCCACTGAATTAAAAGGGAAAACTGGAGTTTGGTCTGTTGAATTTGAGAAGAAGGGAAAAGTTGATAATCTTAAAAAAGAAAATGGAGACAATGCTGATCTTACTATTTCTCATAGATATATGGATATGTTCTCAGTACTAAATAGGCTTGATGTATCAGAAAAAATCGACCTTATCCCAACTCAAGGACCAGTAGAGAGTATTGTAATGCTTCAAGCTGATAACTTAAAACCAGCAAATGAAATGAGTATATTTTTCCTAAAGAACTTAGATGACCCTTATCTAGCTACTCATATGGGTATAAATGAAAATTACCGTAGAGATCTTAATCTACAAAAAGATATATTCAGTTTTACAGTGCCAAAAGATTTGACACCAGGATCATACTATGTTGTTCTTACAAATGAAGTGGATCCTAAGAAGGATATTAAAAGTCAAATAAAAAGCTATAAAATACTAGACTCTAAATTTACAGTAATAGACAGAAAAAACATGGTATTAATCGATAGCATAGACCCTAATAAGGGTTCTTCAAAGGGTGTTGATGCTGTAATCAAAGGCATAAACATAGCTAGAATAAGTCCTGATATTTATGAAGGTGGAAATAGAGTTGATATAGACAATACAAACACCAACAAAATGATAGTAAAATACACTGGTGGAACATATAAGATGATAGGAGAGAATGGGGTAACAGTAAGTAATCTTACTAGAGAAATAAAATTCATTGTAGGAGGAGAGGTTACCTTTAGAGAAGGTTCTAAACTAGACGAAGCTGTATATGATTATATCAATGTAAGAGTAGGAGAGAACCTAGACCAACAAAATCTTGTAAAGGATGTCATAGTTGAGATAAAAACGATCATCGAATATGAAGAAAATGGAGACACAAAAAAATCAGAAGTATTTGAAACATATACGCTGAAAGATGGATTCACCTACGAAGCACTTGACTATGTACCAAGAATCACATCAATAGTACCTGATAAAATTCCAGTAGATAATAATTTTGAGGCTATGGAAGGATTAAAGGTATCTATACTAGGAGAAAAATTCTTATTATACAGATATAAGGATGGAGAAGGCAACATAAAATACAAGTATCCTAAATTCGATTTTGGTGGGCAATTTTCCATAGATCCAAATACAGAAGATATTCAAATGAGAATACTAGATAGACAAGGAAACGAAATAGATGGTACAGAAGGTAATGATTTAGGAAATAAAATACTTCTAACTATACCTTCAGGCAAAAAGGTAAAGGAAGATGTACTTAACAGCCAACTAGATCTTAAAATTACAAACCCAATAAGAGTGCCAGATTCAGAAGATGAAGGTTCATCAGCTACCTATAAAATTGTATTTATAAAACCAGAAGGGGACAAAACACCCTTCATTACTTCAGTAACACCAAGCACTATAACGACCTCAGGGGAAAAGGGAGTACTCATAACAGGGCAAAACTTCTCCCAAAACTTCACTTTATATATGGATGGAGAGAGGATAGCGTCAGCAAATAGAAATGGTACAGGAACCGAGATAACCTTTGATGCTCCACCTAACCCAGAAGGTTATGTGCAACTAATAGTACAAAATGATGATGGGGCATTGGCTTTTTATGATAAATTTCTTTATGTAAAGACTTATACAGATCCTAAGATAAAAGATTTCAACCCAAAAAGAGGTACAGCAAATACCTTAGTTGACCTAAAAGGTGAAAACTTAGTTCCGCCTAATCCTTTTGTAAGAGATTTAGATGGTATAGGATTTATGAAATTAATAGGGACTAGAATTTTTATAGGTGGAAAAGATATAAATACCTATACTACAGATAATAAATTAAAAGAATACGAAACACCTGAAGACAATAAAATATTACAGGCTGAAGGAAATAAATTAAAATTATCAGATTATTACCATAGTATAATTCTTGAAGACGACAATGGAATATACTATAAGATATATTTTGATACTATTTCAGGAAAAACCTTATTAACTGATGGAGATAAGGACATATATACTATTACAGCTAAAGAAGGCAAGGTACTTGCGAAAAAAGGCGGAGATCCTGATGAAGAAGTCGTAGTAGACACTAAAGAAATAAAGGTTTATGGGAAGACTTTAAAGATAAAAACACCTTATGCAACAGAAATAAAAGATGGAAAAAATATCATTACAGGAAACAGAGTAAAAGTATTAAATAACAACGAGTTGTATTTTACAGTGCCGATTCTACCAAGGGACGGATACTACGATGTAGAAATAGTGAATCCTGACGAAAAGAGAGATGCGAGGAGAGGAACTGCTGGATTTAACTATTACTCTGACCCAACAGACTTGCCACCTAAAATAGAAAAGATAGATCCATCAGAAGGTTCAGTAGATGGACAATATGATATAACTATTACTGGTGAAAACTTTGTTGACAGGGGAGGAGATAAAAAAACTAGTGTAACCATAGGTGGAGTAGTTGTACCACCACAAGACATAACAGTATCACCAGATGGTAAATCTATGACAGTAAAAGTACCTAAGTACCCAGGAGACTTGTCTAAAGAAACAGACATGGACAGGAAATATGTAAATGTGGTAGTACAAAATCCAGAAGGTGGACCTTCTGACAGAAGGATAAACGGATTTGCATATGTTATTCCTACGTCTAATCCTAAAATAGACAATATATTTGAAAACAAAGGGTCAGCAGTAGGAGGATATATAGTAACCATAGAAGGCTCAGGATTTAGATACTTCGAACCATTCAAAGATTCTAATAACAATGGTATATGGGATGAAGGAGAAACTTTTACTGAAGAGAACGACAAAAACAAAAATGGAAAATGGGATGATTTGAGAAGGGGAATACCCGAAGACCTTAAAGCAGAATGGGACAAGCTTGTAGTACCAATATTACCAACCGTCTATTTTGGAGATAAGATAGCAAAGATAAAAAGCTTTACTGAGTCTACTATAGATGTAGAAGTTCCAAAAGGAATCAAAGGACCAGTACAAGTTTATATAGTAAACAATGATCGTGGAATATCCAATAAATTCACATTCACATATGAAGCGTCTAGTCCAAAGATAAATTCTATTAGACCAACGTCAGGAAGAAAAAAAGGTGGAGATAAACCAGAGATATTTGGAGAAGGATTTGCAGAGAGCAGTGTTTTAATCTATGATAACCTAAGTTCTCTACCTAAAGAGAGAAATCTAGTACAGCTACAGTTTGCTAACTTAAACGATAACAATATGACAAACGCGAACCTACCTTTAGATAATCTAGATTCAGGTAGAGTAAGAGATAGAATTGCTCAAGCTAAGGCAGGACAATTAGAGTTGAGATATGATGCAACAGGGGACGGACCAAAGCTAAGCTTGACTCTTACTGATAATAGTAAAAAATATACTGGAACTAACATTCCATATAATGATCAAGAAGTATTCATACCTTTAAACTTATTAGTAAATGATAAGGGTGAAAGGTATGAAGGAAATGAAATGGTTCGTATTAGAAGAGAGCTAATACAAGGAGCAAACAATACCTATAGAATAAGAATAGATAGAGGATTTTCACCTAGTACAGAATTAGAAAATCCAAGGCAAATAATTGTAGTTACTCCATCATACTACACAATAGGAGAAGTTCAAGTTCAATTAATAAACCCTGATGGAGGAATAGCAACAACTAAATATACTTATACAAACCCAGATAGTAAACCACAAATAAAAAACATCACAAAAGATGGACAAGAACCACAGCTTGGAAAGATAGATAACCGAGATATGAAAGTACATCAAATATCATATCGTGGAGGAAATGAACTAACAATCATAGGAGAGGATTTTAGGGAAAATGCTACAATCCTAATAGGAGATATAATGACATTTACCCCAAATCAAATAAAGTATGAGCTTTCTGATAATTACAACGAAGATAGATTAACAGTTACTATACCAGCACTAAATGAGAATCTAGTAGGGGATAAACTACATAGAGTAGTAGTAGTTAATGAAGATGGAGCATCAGCTGCATCCGATTCACTTGAACCGCCTATATATATACAGATTATTAAAGGAGAATCTGCTCCAACTATAGAAAGCATAACACCAAATAGCGGTCCAGTAAAAGGTGGTACAGAAGTTATTATAAAGGGAAAAGATTTCAGAAAAACTATGGAAGGATATGAAGGCAAAGAATTAGCTGTGTATTTTGGGGAAGTAAAAGCAGAAGTAAAAGAGGTTGCTTACAATACTATAAAAGTCATCAGTCCACCAAATATACCAGGCAAGGTTGCAGTCAAAGTAGTTAATCCTGATGGGGAATTAGCACAACCAGTAGGTACATTTACTTACCTGAGCTCACCTACCATATCATCAGTGGTAGACCCATCAGACACAAAAGAAACTACAAGAATAAGCACTATATCAGTAGAGGGTGGAGAAGTCATAAAACTTAAGGGTTCAAGCTTTTCTGTAGGAGCTAGAGTAGTATTTGCACCATCAATAAGAAAAGCGTTAGATAATGAAATAGATAGTGGAAATGCAATAAACATTGGAGGTGAGTGGTATATAATAGAATCAGGAGTAGATGGCACAGAAGTAAATGTCATAGACTCAGAAACCCTAACAGTAAAGACTCCTCAAAGTAAAGAAGGTACAAAAGGAGTCATAGTCATAAACCCAGACAAAGGAGCAAGTGATATATATCAAGACCTAGAATACGGACTGCCACAGCTTAAACCACCAACTAAAGTAGAAGCAGAGCTAGTATATGACAGGTATATAAAAGTACACTGGACACCAGTAAGCGGAGCAAAAAGCTATGAAATCTATGTAGTCATTAATGACAGACAAAAAGAGTTTATAGGGAACACTGATCTAACATCCTTTGTATACCAAGATTTAGAGCCACGAACAAGATACCAGTTTATAGTAAAGACCATAGGAGATTATGGTTCATCCTTGGGCTCTGATGAAAGTAACATAGTTAGAACAGGTAGAGTAGTAGGGCCTCCAGATACAGACAGTGGAATTACAGAAAAAACTACCACTACTAAATCTGGAGATACAGTAAATATAATAATAGGAACAAAAGATTACGATAAAAAAGATACAACAATAGACCTTACAAAAACGGAATATGCAGGAACCAACAAAATTGTTATAACTATTCCTGCCAAAATAATAGCTGCAAGAGATTCAAAAAATATAAACATAATAGGAACAGACTATAATATGTCATTTAAGCCAGATGTCTTTGGTCATTCAAATGTCATAGCAAATAGAGACAAAGATGATGCAGGTGTCAGGTTTACCATAGAAAACAATAAAGGTGACACAAAAACGGGAAGTCAAGCATCACTATCAAATCAATATTTATTATATGCAGACTTCTTCATAGGGAAGAACAGCTCAAAAATAGATAATCTTGCTTCATATATAGACTTTACTCTAGACTATGACCATGCAAAAGCAGATTTAAGAAAAGCAAAAGAAGTTTACCTAGGAAGATATAATGAATATAACGAATCTTGGGAAAGTACAATATCTGAGGTAAGAGGATTTAATAGTTCCATAAGAGCTACTATTAATAAACTGGGTAGATACACTGTATTTGGAAAGAGGGGATAGGAGTCATGATGAAAAGAATATTCAGCAGAAAAACAGCTATACTTATGCTAGTTCTAACCCTTGTATGTACTGCAATTTCATATGGAGCAGATGGCATAGCCCAATCTGACTTAAATACACCATATAGAGCAGGGTATATAGAAGGCTATATAAAAGAGATAGATTCAGAAACCATAACCATAGAAAGATATGAAGGAGGAGTATATAAAATATTACTCCCTACAACAGCAGCTTTACAAATAGACGGGCAACAGGCTAAGAGAATAGACTTCAAGCCAGGTATGGAAGTGTATGCAGAGATAAAAGGGAGAAGCATCCAGTACATGGATAGCTTCTCTACCCAGAATCTAGGCTATATAAAACCAGGTAGCAAGATGAGGACAGGAACTATAAAGTTCATAGACAGGAACCAAATCACCATAAATACACCTATGGGGAAAGATGAAACTTATTATATATCGCCTGCAACCGTAGCACTAAAAAAGGGTCAAAATGTGCCACTAAGCGTACTTTATATAGGAGATAGAGTAAAGCTTTATTTTGACAATATAACTACAGACATAATCAGCAGAATATCTATAGAGGGAGATTCAATAAAGATAGAAGACTTGTATAAAGGAAAGATAGTAACAGTAGATGAACTAGAAAATGCAATATTTCTTGAAAATGTAAAAGTTCTTTCTGAAGGGAAATGGGAAGATATAAAGGGAGGACTTAGAATAAGTTATTCATCAGACTTCCCAGTATATATAGAAGGATATGAGATACCAGCTAACAACTTAAAGTATTACAAAGGAAAAGAAATATATGCAGCTATAAAAGACTTCTTTGGAGAAGCAAAGATAGAAAGATTAGTGGTAAAGGGAGCATATGAAACCACATACTCAGACAAAATTAAAGACATAAACTGGTTTTCAGAAAACCTAGAATTAGCAAACAATAGAAATATAGCATTTAACGATGGAACAATAATAATTAAAAGCAACAGAATAGTTGATAAGTACTCACTAAACTCAAAATCAGATGGTTTTTTTATAGCAAATGGAAAAGGTAAAGGACTTGTAGCAGACGTTATATATATATATAACGAAGATATAAATAATACCAACATTGGACAAAACAATATATACGCTGGAAGATTAGATGAAATAGTAGAATATTCAGTAAAGCTAAAAAATCCTTTCCTAGTATCAAAACACCAATGGGAAGGCTTTGAAGATGCAAAGGAACTCTACTATGATAACGATACATTTATATATGACCTTGAAGAGGACAAACTCATAACCTCCAAGGAGTTCTATACAAAGAGATATGCAGTAGATGAAGACAGTGAATACGCAAAAGATCGTAATCTAAGAGACTGGTATGGATATATGTATACAGATGGAGACCGTATTAGCGTAATAGGAGTACAGGAGAAGCTTGATTCCTTACTAAGACAAAGGATGACAATAGGTACAGTAGAATCAATCATAGATAATAATCTTGTAGGCAAGGAAATTACAATAAGAGAAGCTAAGGACTGGAGTTCTAGACACGAAAAGTGGATACCAAAAGAAATGTCACTTAAAGTCAACCTAAACAAAGCGATAATAATAAAACAGGACAAGCTAATAACCTACCAAGACTTAGAAGTGGGAGACAGCCTCTATATAATTAGGGATGATTACAAAGGAAAAGTCATCATTGTGAAGGAGTGATTCAATGAAAAAAATCATAGCAGCATTTATAGCTCTAATAGTTCTTTCCACAGCTACAACCTCATGGGCAAAGCCTATAGACTTTTCAGGCGGAGTAAACAACGAATATCAATATGAAGAAATAGTATTTCTTACAGGTGAACCAATAAAGTTCACGGGCGAAGTCAAGATTACAGAGAAAGAAAAAAATAACCAAAAAACAGTCACTTATAAATTTGAACTAAAACCTGTAGATAAGTCTATAAAAGGCTCTATGAAGAAAACCATAAGCTATGAAACCTCATATACGCCAAAAAATGATAAAGGACAAACCATTGGACAAACAGAAGTATCAAAGTATAGCGAAAAAATAGTCATAGATGAAGATACATTTGAGTTAGAAGATTATCAACTGTCCCAATCAGAAGTCATAGACCAAAGACCTGCTTCTGACTTTTATTCAGGAAGTGTAAAAGGACGAAAATATTATACTATTAACAAAAACCAAGGAAAGGTAGTTGTTAATATAACAGGTGGAGATGTAGGCTATGAAAACTTCTGGGGAAGTACAGAAACTCAACTACTAAACTACACAATTGAATCCACTAGATATATCGAAGAAGAGAGCAATGACTCAATTACATGGGAAGGAACAGTAGATGTACAAGTATCAGATAGTTTAACGAAAAATCTCAGATATTCAGATAATCAAGCCAGTCTATCTAGTTTTGATGGAGGATATATAAAGACTACAAGTAGAGAGATAGTATCTAGGTATGAGTACAATTTACCGAAGATGGATGGAATCGAGCCTGCTAAGAAAGCTAGAAATAGAGGAACTACTAAGCTTTCAAAAAACATGGTTCCCAAGGTAGAACGACTAGTAGTGCCTAAATTTAGAGACTTAGGAGGGCATTGGGCAGAGAGCCATATAAGCAAGTTATACTCACTAGAAGTATTTGATGAAGTCTCTCAATTCTTTACGCCAGATATACCTATGACAAGAGTAGAATTTACAAAAGCAGTTATGAAAGCATGTAATATAAGGCCAACATTGACAGAGGAAAAGAAGTCTAGACTCAGCAGAAGAAACAAAGAAGTGGAAATATCGCCATTCATAGATATAACAACGGAAGATGAAAACTATCCATACATAAAGGAGGCATTTGATAAAGGATTAATTTATGGAGACCTAAAGGGGAATTTTACTCCTAATCAATCACTTACTAGAGCTCAAGCTATATCTATTCTAGTAAGAGCATTAGGTTTTGAAAACAGAGCTCCATCACCAGGTTACTATCTTACTTTTTCAGATAACCACCAGATACCTTCTTGGGCAAAGGATAGCATATACGTAGCCAGAGAGATAGGCTTAGTACAAGGAGACAACGGAAACAATATTTCGCCAAATAAAAATATGACAAGAGCAGAGGCTTCATCAATGTTAGTTAGGTTTATAGAAATTTTAGAAAAAGATCTGCAGAAAGATTACAGAGAAAATATAATTAATTATTAGATTTAAACAGAGTCTAGGAAAATCTAGACTCTGTTGTCATTATAAACGTAGTGGAAAATCTAATAGTATTAAAATTTGTAATATTAATGAAATATTAGATTATCCCTCCAATGATATAATATAAATGGGAGGGATGTTAATGATAAGAAAAGTTGCCATCATGTTACTCATAGCCCTCTTCCTAAGCTCATTAAGTATATATGCAGATATAAATATAAACTTTAAGGGGCATTGGGGGGAGAGTATAATAGACAAGCAATTTTTACAGGATCATTTTAATTACTTAATAAAAGAAGATACAAAAGCTTCAGATCTAGACCAGCCTATAGATAAAAAATATTTCATATTATCACTTTATACTATACTTAATGGTTATCAAAAAGAAGAGATAGACAAGAACTCTGAAAAGACTAATATTGAAAATGCAACAAAATACCTAAGGAGCAAGCAGATATTAGAGAAAGATGGTAATATCGAAGGAAAACTCACAAGAAAAGAAGCAGTAAAATATCTAGTAAAAACCTTAGAGCTTTCAAAAGAAATAGAAATATCAGATGCCAGCTTTATGCCATTTAAAGATATGCTAGGCTTAAGTGAGGAGTATAAAAAGTACATTTCCAAGGCTAGTATGATAGGTATAGTTAAAGGATATGGAGACAGTACTTTTAGACCAGAAGAAAACACTACAGTCATAGAGGGTATAATTTTTATGCAAAGGTTAAAGGGTGAGGTTGAGGAGATGAATAAGAATATTCCTTTTAAAATAGTCAAAGAGAAATGGTCTGGAATAGGAACAAACAACCTAGTGACAACTAAGCAAAGTAAGGAAAAGGTATTGGTTACTATCACTAAGGAGTTCCCAACTTCAGGATACAATCTAACAGTCAAAAGAGTGGAAAAATATGCTCAAGGTAAATACAAGATTCACGTAGATATTAAAACTCCTAAGCCAAATGATATATTACTTCAAGTTATTTCATACAAAAATATAACTATAGAAATAGACAAAAAGTTACTAGACAGTCGAAACTACACCTTCGAGATATCAAGTTCAAGTCCTGACATTAAATTAAAGTGATTTCATCATAGGCGGTAGCTAAGTATCTAATACACAAAGGAGAGGTAACAAATGGAGATAAAAAGCACACTAAAAAAAGGAATACTTATCTTACTTATATTCACTCTTATCGTATCTACACCTAGTACATTAGCTTTCGGCCAAGAAGAAAGTAGTATACAACAGCAAGAAGAGATAGATTTACAGCAAGAGTTGGAGTCTTTAGGTAATCTATTAAAGCTTATAAAAGCCAACTATGCATACGAAGTAACAGAAAAACAGCTTATAGAAGGTGCTATGAAAGGACTATTCTATAATCTTGATGATTACAGCAACTATTATACTGAAGAAGAATTTAAAGAACTTAATGAAACTGTTTCAGGAGACTTTGGGGGTATAGGATTGTATGTTACAGAAAAGAATGGGAATATAACTGTACTAACCCCTATAAAAGATACCCCAGCTTTCAAAGCAGGTATAAAGCCAGAAGATATCATGGTATCTGTAGATGATATAGACATCAGAGGAATATCATTAAAAAAAGCAACAGATCTAATGAGAGGAGAACCAGGTACAAAGGTTAAGATTGGTATAGTTCGAAGAGGAGAATCAAAGCCACTTTACTTTAACATAGTAAGAGAGCTTATACAATTAAACCCTGTAGAATATGAAATACTTAAAGATAATATAGGTTACATAAAAATAACTGAGTTCAATAATCATACACTAGAAAATGTGCTGATAGCTTTAGGAGAATTCGATAGGAACAAAATAGATAAAGTAATATTTGATGTGCGTAACAACCCTGGAGGAAGTCTAAGGGAAGTAATTGATGTGCTTAGGTTCCTAGTGCCAAGAGGTCCCATCGTTCACGTTAAATACTCTGATGGACAAATCAAAACTTACTTCTCATACAATGATGACGTGAATTTCAAGCTAGCAGTATTAACAAACAAGGGCAGTGCCAGCGCATCGGAAATATTTGCAGGAGCTATACAGGACACAGGGGTAGGTACTATCATAGGGACTACAACATACGGAAAAGGGACAGTACAGTCAATCATACCACTAGCAAATGGTGGTGGAGTTAAACTAACAGTAGCAGAGTATTTTACAGCAAAAGAAAACCCTGTAGATAAAGTTGGTATACAGCCAGATGTAGTAGTCGAAAATACAACAAAAGAAGATCTACAGCTTAAAAAGGCAATAGAGGTATTATCTAAATCTGCCACCGAACTGTAAACCAAATGTAATATAACTGTAATGTTAATTTGAGTATTTATGTTATATAATAGCTAGTGTAATAGAGAGTTAGATTATAACTCAATATTACATTTTCATTACAAACATACTTGTCTAATTGACGGACAAATATGTTAGTGCTATAATTAGGAATAGAATGCAGGTAATATACGTATTACCTGATTCTACAAGAATAAGTCAGATTGGTTTTGAAGGGGTTACTGTCTGGCTCAAAATTCCCAAATTCCTTCAAAATAAAAAACAATTATATTATATTAGGGAGGTTTTATTCAATGAAGAAAGTTTTATCATTAGTACTAGTTCTTACGTTAGTACTTGGTAGCTTCGGCTTAACTTTCGCAGCACCAAGCGATGTAGTTGGTACAGAGTACGAAGAAGCTGTAACAAGACTAGGACAACTAAAAGTACTAGAAGGTTATCCAGATGGTACATTTAAACCAGAAAACACTATAACTAGAGCAGAATTTGCTGCTGTAGTAGTTAGAGCAAGAGGATTAGAATCAGCTGCTAAAGCTTCAGTAGGCGGAACAACATTTACAGATGTTCCAGCAGGCAACTGGGCAGCAGGATACGTAAACATAGCTTCTAAATCAGGTCTTGTTAATGGTATGGGAGATGGATCATTTGCTCCAAACTCACCAGTAACTTATGAGCAAGCTGTAACTATGGTTATGAGAGCACTTGGATATGAGCAAGCAGCACAAGAAAGAGGCGGATATCCATATGGTTACCTAATCATGGCTAGCGAAACTGGTTTACTTGATTCAGTTAAAGGAGTTCAAGGTGCACCAGCTCCAAGAGGATTAGTAGCTCAATTAGTTGACAATGCACTTGAAATCCCTAAAATGATTCAAGTTGGATACGGTACACAAACAAAATGGGTAGTATCAGGAACAGAAGATACTAAAGAACAATATCTATTAGACGACCTTGGATTTGACAATATTGATGGTAGAGTTGTAAAAGTTGACGCATCTAGAAAGAAAATCACTGTTAAAAATGATGATGTAACAAAAACTTTAGAAGTTAAAGAAGGATTCGACTTTGAAGAAGCAGAAGGATTAAGAATAAAAGCATGGTATACTTCTAAAAACGAAGTTGAATTATCAAAAATATTAGACACTCCAAAATTTGACGCTGTAAAACCAGCTGATAAAAAAGTTAAACTTGTTGGAGAAAACAAAAACTATAGTCTAGCAAAAAATGCTACATTAATAGTTGACAATGATGAAGTAGAACAAAAAGACTTTAAAGCAGATTATGCTAAAGTGGCTTTTGACAAAGATGGAGACATCGTTTGGGCAAAAGGATATACTTTTGATGGCAACATAGTTGTTGAAAAAGTAGACAAATATGTAGTTGAAAGCTTTGGTTATGATGAATTAGATCTTGAAGACTTCACAATAGTTAAAGATGGAAAAACTATAACTGTAGATGACCTAGAAAAAGCTGACGTGGTATTCTACAACGAAGACGAAGGATTTGCTGTAGTAGCTAACATAGTAAAAGAAGGCGAAATCGAGAGAGTATATACTGATTCATTCAAACTAGATGGAAAAGTATATAACATCGGCGAAGCTAAGTATTTAGATGGTAGCAAACTTGGTAATTTAACTTACGACATATTAACTCAAATGAAAGATAATGAAGACGAAGTTACTGTATACTTCGACTTTGCAGGTGGAGCAAACGGAGTAGTTCTAGTAGCAGGTGCTAGAAAAGTAGAAGAAACTAGCTCAAGCTACTTCTTAGTAACAAAAACAACTGAGGATTTCACTAAGAGAAACAGCACTTACTGGACTTTAGATGTATTAAATAGCGAAGGTAAGACAGTTGCTTACGATGTAACAGACAAATTTGTTACTGACTTCAATAAAGAAGCTAAATCAGGAGAAAAATGGGCTGACGTTGTAGTAGCAGGAGACATCATCGAAATCGAACTTGATAAAGATGGAGATGTTGACTCAGTTTCTAAACTTGAGAAATTAGGAAGATACACTGATAAGTTTAAAGTAACTGCTGACTATGTAAAAGGATGGAAACTTCAACCATCAACAGTAGTATTCAGAAATGATAATGCATCAAGTCTTGCAAAACATTCTGTTATAACATTAGAAAAAGCTGAAGAAAAATTCAGCAACATATTAAAATATGATCTTTATATCGGAAGCAAAGGTAGAGTAGTTGCTATATATGCAGATGAAACAGATGCTAAGAGCGACACTACAGAATACGTTGGATTAGTAACAAGCATCAAGAATTTAACAGGTAGTTCTAAGAAAGCGGATGTTACTATCTACATTAAAGGCGAAAAACATGTATACACTACAACTCAAAAACTAATTGAAGATAACGATGTAGAAAAATATGATATAGTTAAAGTTGCTGTTGGTAACAAAACTAAAGAAATCGAAAAAATTGACAACAAGGTAACTAAAGTATCAGCAACAGTAGAGAAAGTAGACATTGGTGCAAGAGCTATAACAGCTAAAGATAAAGCTGAATATGTGTTAAGAGATGGAGGAGTTATCTATGATGCAGGTGATGACTACTCAAAACTAAACTTAAGAGACCTTAAGAAAGGTGACAAGATAACACTTTACTTCCAAGAAGGTACTAAACATGCTAATTACGTGGTAAAAGACGAAAGTGGTAAAGTTAATCCAGAAAAAGAATCTAACTTTGGTGGCGCATACACAGTTAAAGGCCAAGTATGGGTAACTATTGATGGAAAAGACTACCTATACGGTGGAGATGAAACAGCAACACAATTAAATAACCTATATACAGATAAAGTAGTTAAAGTTACTACAAAAACTGTAGATGGTTATGAAGTTGTAACTAAAATTGAAATAGTTAAGGATGAAGATCCAAAAGACCCAGAAGATCCAAAAGACCCAGAAAAAAAGGCTGGTATCGAAGTTAGTTTTTCAGAATATGTTCTTATTCAAGGAGTTATTGATGGTAAAGTTGATAACGCTGATGTAAAAACTATCTCAGCTACAAACGGTACAGATACTGTTACTGTAAGTGTAAATGCAGACAAAACTTTCCGTATTCAAAGCACTAAATTCAGATCAGGAGATAAAGTTACTTTAACTGCTTTAGATGCAGAAGGAAACGCTTTTGATGATACAAAAGAAGTAACAATAAAATAGTTTTTAAGAAGTAATGTCTGGGCAGGACTAATGTCCTGCTCAGACCAAATTAGCAAAACGAAAAATTTAAATAGGAGGTAAGTCAACAATGATAAAGTCAAACAAAAAAACATCTGTTATACTAAGTCTTGCATTGGTCCTCACGTTGATGTTCTCGAGTTTTGCAATGGCAGCTGCTCCATACGCTTATATAGGAACTAAAGCGTATACTATGGATCAGATCATAGCAGATAGAAGTGCTTTTGATACTGATGTAGACAATGCAGATCCTAAAGACATCTTAGTTGATGTTACTGTTGGAGAAGGAAAGTACTTAAACTATGGTGCTTATGTAGACGCTCTTGTAGATGGAACTGCTACTGATCCAGTAGAATTTCAATCAAGTAACCCAGCAACACCGCCTGTTGAAGGTGAATTAACAGTTGTAAAAGTAAGTGCTATTAATAAAACAGAAGTTATAGTAGAATTAGCTAATGTACCAAGTGTACTGCCAGCTCCTGGGACTTTTACAGTAGAAGATAGTAATGGAAATATTTATGCTGTTACTGGAATTGCACTAGTAGCAGGAAATGAGTACAAGTTGACATTAGGTACTTCAGTAAGTGGTAAAGGTACCCTAACAGTTAAATATGGCACTTCTCAAGCTGAATTAGCTTATGATTACACACTTGAAGGAACTACTCTTTCAATGGAGTTTTCAGATGAAAACGCTGAATTAGTGGCAGATGGTGCTGATAACACAATTGTAACAGTAAAAGTGTTAAAAGATGGTATAGTAGATGAAACTTTTGATGGTACAGTAAAATTCATGTCATTAAAAGGAGCAACTTTTGCAAAAGAAACTGTAGCATTTGACAAAGGTATTGCAAAAGTTCAATTAACATCAATGTCTTCAGCTATAGCTATTGTTGATACAATAATTGCAACTATATCAGATGCTGATGACTTTGATGCAATAGGTAAGAGTGTACAAAAGAACATTTCTTATATTCCAGTATCACAAGGTGGAGAGGTATTAGATAAGGTATTCATTACCTATGCTGAATCTGACAGAGCAAGTGATGTGTTTGTTAAGTTCAATAAAGAATTTAACTTTGATAAATTATATTTAGAAAAAGGTAAATTCAGTATATTAAGCAACGGCGTATCAAAGGCTATTGCTGACATCGTTAAAGTAGATAGCGAAACAGTGAAATTAGTTTTATTAGAAGCTAATGCATTAACTGATAATGCTATAGTTAAAGTTCAAGTTACAGGTGCAGGTCAAGCAACAAGTGTGTTAATTGACAGTGATTATAGCTTTAACTTAGTAGATCCAAAAGCTCCAGAAGCTTTAGGAGTAACTGCTCCAGATTATAGAACAATAGTTACTAGATTTACAGAGCCAGTATCAGAAACTACTGCAGAAAAACCAGAAAATTGGGTTCTAAATGGACAACAATTAACTGCTGCTGATGTGGCAATAAAAGTTGGTAAAGATGTTGCAGGTACAATTGTAGATTATGTAGCAGATGGTTCAAGTCCAGTAGATAATAGAAACTATGTAACACTTGAACTAACAGCAGCTGGTGCAGCAAAACTTAAAGCAGCTGGTAAAACAAACTTATTACAAGCATATGGTATAATGGACTATGCAGGATTAACTGATAAAACAGGTCAAAATATCGCGACAACACAAGAATTTACATTCGTAACTCCAGAAGTTCCAGGTGCTCCAACAGCAGAAATTATAATGGAATCACCAGAGCAATTTAGAGTTAAATTTGACCAACCTCTTGCAAATGTATTAGATGCAAATAACTTCGAAGTTAGATATCAAGTAGGCGAGAGATTAGATGGTACTCCAATATTCATAGGTGATGCTGATGAACCAGCAACATTAGTACCAGTTGGATTAACTAATCCAACTATGGTTGATGCGTTTGCAGCAGGAAACAATGTAGTTGTAACAGCAGTTGGTGGTTCAGCTAATGATGAATATATATTAGAATTTGCACAAGACTGGACTGTTACTTTAGATACAAAAACTACAAAAGTAAACTACTATACACCAGGTAGAAATAATCTAGAAATAAGTATAATAGCAGCACCAGCATCTGGTAATGCTGTAGAAAGCTTACTAGGAGTTCAAATGCCAGCTAATTACAAAGAAATAGAAACAATGACAAGAGATAATGTTTCAGCTGAAATAGAAGAAGCATACCAAAATGTAGCTGGAGGTAGCTATTTACAAGAGTTTACTGTAATAATGAATGAACCAGTACAAATGAATACTGGAGTAACAGCAAATGATACTAAAGAAATTACACCATCACAAACACAAGCTGATGGAGATGGAGTACCTACTCCAACATTCCAGTTCATTAGTGAAGATGAAAAGATTACTATTGATGGGGAATTAAAGACAGCTATATCAGATGATGACTACGAATTTGTAATAGTACCTAAAACTCCATTAACAGCAGGTATTTGGACAATATCAATAAGATCAATCTCTGATGATGTAGGAAACACTTCACCTACAGCAGAATATGAATTAGAAGTTATTGCTACAACTGACCCTGTTGGTAAATCAGAAATAATATGGGCAGATGCTCATGACAACGTTGATTTCTATGGTGATGGATCACTATATGATATAGTACACATCCAATTTGGTACTGAAATGTCACTAGATGCACTTAAATCAAATGTGTATACTATTAATGGTAAGATTCTACCAGTAAATACAATGATTACTTCTGTAGAAGCCTTCTATGATAGTGACGAAGATAGCTCATTAGCAACTCCAGACCTTAAAGGTACAAGAGTTACTATAGTATTGCCTAAAGAATTCTTAGGTGATATAACAGAAACTGACGGTGGTGCTGACCCATCAGACTTTGATTCTGATACTAATCCAAACAATACTCCTCATATGTTAAATGTAAGTAAAACATTAACAGATGTAGAGGGAGAAGTAATAGAAGGACCAACAGAAGTACAATTACCATATAACAAATATGCAACTATAGTAATACTTCACTAAAAAATAGCTAAGCTAATAGCTGATAAATAACAATAACCCTCTAGGATTAAGTCCTTGAGGGTTTTGTTATTTGGGCTCTTTGTCAATAGTTGGGGTGGGATATTC
>NZ_FMDO01000005.1 GCF_900095305.1 Proteiniborus sp. DW1
CCATATATCATGTATTAGTATAGAACCTTTTTAAATCATTCCATACCCAATAACCATAGTACACTTACCCCCAAAGCATCGGCAATAGCTACAAGCTCAATGTCAGTTACTGGTCTTGTTTTTGCTTCAATTTTAGATATAGTAGTTTTATCCAACTCAATGCCACGGACAGCAAGACGAGCTAAAAGGTCTATTTGAGTTACTTTAGGCTTAACTCTATGACGAGCTTGACGAACACGATTGCCTATTAAGTTTTTCTCATTTGAATTTCTCATATTAGTCATAAAAGAATCACCTAATTATCTATTTATAAACTTGATTATAGAGCAAGTTTAATGTTATAATTTGCTTTATAAGCAAGTTTTATAAAATAATTGGGGGAATCTATATATGAATGGTGCAGAGGGACATGTAGAAGAACTAAAAGAACAACTAAACAAGCTTAGTGATGATATTAATAACTACGACTTAGAGAAGTTACTTAATATCAGTCTAGAATTAGATAAGGTTATATATGAATATGGTAGAGAAAAGCAAAGACACGGTTTTTGTGGTTGACACACTCAGATATTTTTCATGGATACATTCTAGTATCTTTGACAAATGCTGGTTTTTGTAATAAGATGTTAATAAAAAGTAAAGTGAGGAGATGGTAACAGATGAAAGCTTTGCCAAAGAAAAAGAAGGCAGTAATTGTTACTACTGTCTTGGCACTAACTATGTTTTTAACATCAGTAGCATTTGCACAAGGTACTTATAAAAACCTAAAGGCTTGGTTTGGCGATATTAAGATTTTTGTCAATAATCAGCTAGTACAAATGGATGTGAAGCCATTTATAGTTGATGGTACTACATATGTTCCTGTAAGAGCTATAAGTAATATATTTAATAAAGATATTAAATGGGATGGAGCAAATCTAAGAATAGACATTACTGACAGACCTAATCAAAATGATGCATATGTTACATATTTATCTCAACAATTAATTGAAAGACAAAATAAAATAAATGAATTAGAAACAAAAGTTGCAAAGCTAGAAGCTGAACTAGCAACTACAAAAAAAGGTTCTAAGTATACCTTTAGTCAATTGGAAGACTATCTTAATGATGAACATGGTGTATATCAGAAAATTTCATTTGATATTGAGTTATATGGAGACAAGGATGATATCGAAGTTGAAATTTATGTAGATCTTGATGATGATTATTCTAGATGGAATTCATTGACTACTTCTAAAATAGAAGGCTATATTGAAGACGTAGTTGACGATATTTTATATAATTTTAAAGATGCAGACATAACTGGATTTATAGAGGACAGCCACGAAGATGAAGTGCTTGTAGAATTCTATCTAAACTCAAAGGGGAAATTAGTAGTAGAGATTAAGGAGCACAGGTATGCATATGATATAGATGAGTTGGAAGATTATCTAAACAGAAAACATGATTACTATGGAGGCGTATATTTTGATATAACGTTATCAGGTAACAAAGACATGATTAGAGTATATGTTGAGACTGATGATGACGATTTAGACTATTTAAAAAAATATGAAATAGAAGATTACCTAGAGAAGTTATATTCAGAAATAGTATATGAATACTCATATGTTGATGTGTATGGATATATTAAAGATGATTATACAAAATATTATTTTGATTTCGATTCAAGAGGAAATGTACATATGGAGGAGAACTAATATATCAAGTTAATAACTAGTAGGTTTGTGGACACAAATTAAGACTAGAATAAGCTAGGGCAGATATTAAATGGATATTTTCTTTTGATTTTAATGAGATAGTTTTCACTTTATATGTTTTTCTAAATCGAAAGTAAATATAGTGAACCAATTCTTAGAGATTTGGTTCACTTTTCTATGTAAAGCCAAGCAAATTGCTTGGCCAGTTGTAGAAGTAAATACTATTAATATATAGATTGAAGTGCTAAGTCAATCTATATTTAAAGTTTATACCAAATTGGTTATGTAATCAATGACAAAAATTTGGAGAATATCCTATAAGTTTGAAAATAGCGTTTATACTAATTATATAATCAGTAAAGTATGTGTATAAAATAAAGTTTTAATATTTTGAAGTAATATTCTTAGGATTTTAATCTAATATAGTAGCACTCACCTTGATGTTATAGGTACAATTGTGCTATAATCTAGGAAAATACATGTTTTTGTAAACATTATGGATGGGAGGAGTTTATTGTGAAAAAATTTTTATCACTTACTGTAGCTATTGTTATGCTTTTTTCAATGAGTATTGTTACATATGCAGAGGGCAGTGTTAGTAATGAAATAGATCCAAATAAAGAGATACAACTAAGCCTTAATGACGCTATAGACTATGCGTTAAAACATAGTCGAGATGTAAAAATACAAGACTTAGAAATGAAAGCAGCACAGCTAAAATATGAACAGAGTAGAAGTGGAGCAAGAGATATTAAAGATCAAATTGAGGAATATAACAATCTACCTGACGATATAAGAGGTGAAATTAGGGAAGAAGTCATACCTATTATAGAAAGTGAGTTAGTAGAGCTAGGAGTTATAGACAGACAAGCTAAGCTAACAAGGCAAATATCAGTATGGAATAAAGAAATAAAGGAAAATGAGATAAAATACAATGTAGAAAAAGCCTACTTTGATTTATTACAAAGTGAAATAGATATGGAAATAGCAAGAGAAGGCTTGGAGTTAGCCAATAAACAATATGAGCAAAGTAAAAAAATGTACGAGTTAGGAAGCATATCGCACCAACAGCTTTTATCAGTAGAACTTGCAGTATCTCAAGCCCAGTCAGGTCTTGATATGGCTATAATGGGATATGAACTGCAAAGGATGAGCTTTAATAATACTTTAGGACTTTCTTTAGGACAAAAGGTAAAATTAACAGACAAGATAGAGTATAAAACACATGAAGATATAGAACTAGAGAAAGCTATAGAAGTTGCCAATGAAAATAGTGCTATGCTTAAAGCTGCTAAGGAAAGCTTCGAGCTTTCTGAGCTTACGCTTAAAGCTGTAAAAGCAAAACATGTTACTCCAAATCAATACAAGTATAGAGAACAGGAAATAGCAGTAGAGCAAGCAGCCAAAAACCTAGATACAACTAAAAATGGGGTGGAGATGGCAGTGAGATCTGCTTACCATAGCTTAATCACAGCAGAGAAACAGATAAAAACTTATGAAAAGGCAGTAGAAAATGCTCAAAAAGCATATGAACTAACTGAATTAAGCTATAGCCTAGGTCAAAACACTTCAAACGATGTGACCAAGGCTAGAATAGACTTAATGGATGCTAAGAAAAGCCTTACTAAACAAATACATGCATACAATCTTGCCTTATTAGATTTTAAATATGCTATAGGTTTAGGAAAAAATACAATAGGCGGTGGGTTTTAGCATTTTAAGGAGTGATTCCCATTAAATCAAGTGAAAATCCTAGGATTTTGCACATAGATGTTCTTAGAATTTTATCGATATATGCAGTTGTGATACTGCATATATCAGCTCCGTTTGCAGCAAATATGAATACTTATGGTGCCAGATGGTGGTGGATAGGCAACCTGGGTGACTCCGCCACCAGATGGTGTGTACCTGTACTTATTCTAATTAGCGGTAGGCTTATGCTTTGTAGTGACAGGGAAGAAAGTATACTCCTATTTCTGAGGAAAAGACTTTCAAAAGTAATATTTCCTTTGATTTTTTGGAGTTTTCTATATTTAATTAATATGCTAAGAAAAAGCGAATTAGGTATCCAGTGGGATATGTCATTACTTAAGTTGTTTCTAACAAATCTTTACACAGGCAATGTACATATTCATCTATGGTATCTTTATATGCTAATTGGACTATATTTGATTACACCTATTATTAAGCCATATGTAAATAATGTAAAAAAGGATAATTTTATTTACTTTATAGTCATATGGTTTATATCTAATGGGGTAATTGTATTTTTAGAAAAGTTTACAGTTTATAATATAGGCATTAATTTAAGCTTTTTCCATTGGAGCCTAGGCTATTATATATTAGGCTTCTTGCTAGAAAGGTACAATCCTTCAGAAAAGCAAAGGAAAATAGCATATATCTTTGGTTTCTTAGGATTTGTAGTAACTGCCTATGGAACGTACTTATTGACTGTGAATAATGTAGGACAGCTTGTGGAGCACTTATATTCATATTTAGCTCCTAATGTTATAGTCATGTCTATATCAGTATACATATTATTTAAGAATATCCATTGGGATAGAGTCATAGATAATATTCCTATACTAAATACCATAATATCAAGCTTCAATAAGACCAGCTTTGGCATATATCTGGTACATTTGCTTGTATTAGATATTATCTATTCTGGCGAATTAGGTATTAGCATAAAAGCTTCATCATTTAACCCCATAATAGGAATTCCATTAGTAAGTATTATTACATTCCTTGTATCTCACCTAGTAGTTCTAATCTTGCAAAAGATACCAATACTAAATAAAGCTGTTCCTAAATAAAATGAGATATAATAATAGAAAACAAATAATATATGGAGTTGATTTTACGAATATGAACAGAAAAGTTTTTGGTTTAAAGAAGGGACAGATTCTAGTAGTCATAGTATGTTTTTTTATGATTACTATGCTTTCAGATAGCGAAGCAATCTCATATGGTGTAGATTTTTATAGAGCTTACAATGAAAATGATATAAAGACTGATGCAAATATAGTAGACACCAAAGAAATTATAAACAAGATTGAATTAGAGCAAGTAGAGCTTGTACCTGAGGTATTAGTTTCTCATGCTGGAGGAAGAGTAAAAGGTAAATCTTATACTAACTCAAAGGAATCTATAGATAAAAGTTATGAAAATGGGTACAGGTTTATTGAACTTGATTTTCAGTGGACTGCTGATGGAAATTTAGCTCTTATCCATGATTGGGATGGATATGTGAATACTGCCTTTGGTGTAGAATCTAAAATGTACAGCACTGAAGAGTTTAAAAGCTTTAATATGATAGAAGGACTTACTCAAATGATCTTGGATGATTTAGCAGAATGGCTTCATGTACACAATGACGTATATATAGTTACTGATATTAAGTATGACAATGTTAAAGCGTTAGGATATATAAAAGATAGGTATCCTGACCTAGTAGCTCAGTTTATTCCACAAATATATAGGATTGAACAGTTTGTACCTGTAAAAGAATTGGGATATAAAAATATTATATTAACTCTGTATGCATCTAACTATTCCGATGACGAGCTAATAGACTTTGTTAAAGCACATAGGGTTTTTGCCATTACTATGCCAATAGCTAGAGCAAAGACAGAACTGCCAAGAAAGCTAAAGGAAGAAAGTGTTTTCGTATATGCACACACAATCAACAGCCAAGAGCTAAGACAGGAACTAGAGCTTTGTGGAGTAGATGGGTTCTATACTGATGATATACTTCCATTAAGCTGGGGAATAGACCAAGTTGAGAAAGCGAGGGAATATAACTTAGTTACAGATAGTATTATTGCAAACCTTCATCAGTATCTAACTAGAGAAGAGGTTTGTGAGTTATTAGTAAACTTATATGAAGCAATGTCAGATAATAAAGCAGAGTTACCTGATTTTAATATCTTTACAGATACAGATAATCCAGAAGTGCTAAAGGCAAATGCATTAGGTTTAGTAAATGGAGTTAATGAAACACAGTTTTTACCAAAAGCTAATATTACTAGGGAAGAAATGGCTACTATGATATATAGGACATTAGAGAAATTAGACGAATCTTTAATAGAAGATAGGTCTCATATTTACTTTGCTGATGTTATTGAGATTTCTAATTGGGCATTAGAGCCTATTAGTTTTTTAAGTGACCACAATATATTAATTGGTGTAGGCAGCAATAGAGTAGCTCCTAAGGACAATGTTACAAGGGAGCAAGGGATTATATTAGTTAAAAGAGTCTATGAAAAATTTAAACTAGATTTAGATAATCATAATTTATAGCATAACTTACGGAACAAATATTCTCTCTTTTCGTCTAGAGTATTAGGTGATACATTGAAAGTAGCAAGAAAATGTTCTAAGTTTCATTTATTTTATCGAAGTTAGAAGGATTTAGGTATTATTTAAAGAATATATTATCTATTAAAGATAAAAGGGAGGGCGATGTATTTTATGTACAGAAAAACAGCAAAGCATCTAAAAAAACTTTCACTTGTACTAGCTTTATTATTCATCTTTACAAGTACTTCAGCATTTGCACAAAACTTTAAAGATGTTCCTAGCACACATTGGGCTAAGAACTACATAGATAAAGTTAGTAAGGCCGGTATTATTACAGGAGATGGAGCAGGAAATTTTAACCCAAATGGTGATGTGACTAAGTTACAAGCAGTTGTTATGATGGCTAGAATGATGGGAATAGATTCATCTAAAACAGCACAGGCAAGACAAACATATCAAAGCTTTTTAACTAAGCAAAATATTCCATCATGGGGTCAAGATGCAGTAGCAGTAGCTTTAGCTGCAGGAATAATAACTGAAAACGAAGTAAAAGGCTTTTACTTAAATAATAAAGAAACTGTAGCTCAAAGAGTAGAGATAGCTCGTTGGTTAACTAAAGCTATGGCTCTTGATGAAGAAGCTAAAAAACTAACTATAATTAGGCTAACATTTAAGGATACAGACTTTATCAGCACAGAAGATCAAAAATATGTATACATGATGATTAATAAAGGTATCATAAATCCTGAAGGAGATGCACAAGGAAAGTTCAACCCTACATCTCCTATAAAAAGAGATGCAATGGCAAAGATGCTATCCATAGGATATGATTACTTGGTTTCAAACCTTCTATTAAATAGGCCGTTAGAAAGTCATGAAACATTAGCAGTAAAGACTATTACTGGTACTATATCTAGTGTACTAAGAGCTCCAAATGAGCTATATGTTACACATGAAGATAGACTAGGAAATAAAACTACATATATAGTCAATGAGAAGACTGCTGTAAAACTAGATGGCAAAAAAGTAGACTACAAAGAGCTTATTGAAGGACTCAAGTTTACAGCAGAAGTTACAGAGGATAATAAAGTAGTATCATTTGAAGCAGAAGGAATAAATGAAGAATATACAGGAAAGATAAAATCTATTTCTACATCTAGCCCTCAAATGCTTACTATAGAATATATTACTGACAAAAAATCAAAAACAACTGATAAAAAAGCTTTTTATCTAGACCCTAATGTGGACATAACATTAAATGGAGAAAGGGCATTTTTAAAAGATTTAAAATCAGGTGATTCTATTGATATAATAGTAAGAAACAGTAAGATTATTGAAATAGAAGCAGTGAGTAAATATTTAAAAATTGAAGGCATTATTAAAGAAATTAAACTAACATCCAGTGAGTATTCATTGGTTATTGAAGATGAAGATAAAGAAATATTTGAATATCCTATAGACAAGGATGTGTCTATATATAGAAGCAAAAGCAAATCAAAGGTTACAGACCTTAGAAAAGGCGATAAAGTAACTGTAGATATTGAAGATGGAGTAATAACTGATATAGAAGCGAAGATTGTTAAAAAAGAAGGGAAAGGTTATATAGTATCTATACTTCAAGCTAAAAAACCTGAGATCACTATAATGAACAGCAAGGGTGAAAAAGAGACTTATTATCTTGGACTTGGAGCAACTATAAGACTTGATAAAGAAAGAGCAGAGCTTTATGATTTGAAAGTAGGGTATTATGCAGACTTTTCAGTAGAAGGCGATGAAATAGTATCTGTTTATGCTACTACTAGAGAGAAAAATCAAATTATCATAGGAAACATAAGCAGTATAACAACAAAGCATAGTATAATCACTGTAACAGTTGATGGAGATAGCACTTTATCTGAGGAGACTATAGTATATTCTAGAGATACTGTATTTATAGATTTATATGGAAATACAGTACGTGAAAGTAAATTAGAAGTTGGAGATGAATTAATCATTGTAGGTGATTATAATGATACTTTCATAGAAGCAAAAAGCATAATTTTACCATATGAAAAATAAAGATTAACTATATAAAACCTAAGGTGAGATAAAATCTCAAGCCTTGGGTTTTTTATTCTAAAGTTGCGACGATAAAGTTTGTATTATATAATTTCTATGTGATACAAATTATACTTTGTGAGGATGGTACTAATGAATACACTTATTAAAATACAGAGAAAATATCTAATTGAGCTTATTGCACTTCTAATCCTTTTCTTTATAAAAGCACTTATTTTTAGTTCTTTTATTGGAAGTGGAAAGTTAAGTGTTATTTTAAGCCTAATAAGTTTAATATATATTATTTTTGCTATTGCATTAACTAATATATTAAAAGGAAAAAAGAAAGACATAGTTTTCGTAGCTATATATACATTAGTTTCTTTAATAATGTTTGCAGATGTGGCATATTTTAGGTATTTTAATCAGCTTACATCTGTAGTTGTACTAAAGCAGTTCAGTCAACTGGGAACAGTTGGTGAAAGCATATTATATGTGGTAAAGCCAACAGATATTTTGATAGTAGCTGACATAATACCCATTATTATTTATTATATCTTCACTAGAAAAACTAAATCAACATATAGTACTTTTTTAGGTAGAAAACAATCTTTTAGTATTGTACTAGGTATATTAGCTATATTAATTTTATCAATAGTTTCTGTAAATAACTTTAGTGAAAATATCAATTTATCTAGACAAGAGTTTTTTACTTATCATATAAGTGATGTATACAACACTATCTTTTCTAAGGAAGAGGTCAGGGATACAGACCAGTTGCTAAAAGAATCAATAGAAAAAACAATTAATAAAGAGAAAAACTTTTATGGGGTAGCCAGAGGTAAAAATATAATTACTATTCAAGTGGAAGGTTTGCAGAACTTTGTGATAAATAGGGAATACAGCGGGCAGGAATTAACGCCTAATCTAAACAATCTAATAAAAGAAAATAGTATATATTTTGATAAGTATTATCAGCAACTAGGCAGGGGCAATACCTCTGATGCAGAGTTTGTTACACATAATTCATTGTATCCTGCCATGGATGGTCAAACCTATCTAAAATATTACAATAACACTTTTTATGGACTACCTTGGATACTAAAGGATAATGGATATAGCACAGCTGCCTTTCATGGATATAAAGCTTCTTTTTGGAATAGGGATAAGGCTTATCCATATCAGGGATTTGACAGATACTATAATGGTGATGGAGATTATACTATTAAAGAGCCTATTATAGGTTTAGGCATAAATGACAGTGAGTTTTTCTCCCAGTCTACTGACTATATAAAAGCTATGAAAGAGCCTTACTATGCATTTCTAGTTACCCTATCTAGTCACCATCCATTTGAAATGCCTGATATATATAAGAAAATCAAATTAATGGAAGAGCATGAAGGGACTTTGTTTGGAAATTATATTCAATCCATTAATTATGCAGATGCTGCTTTAGGTGAGTTTATTGAGAGGCTTAAGCAAGAAGGACTTTATGAAAACACAATAATTAACATATACGGAGACCATTTTGGATTATCTTCAATAGATGAAGAAAATAAAAGAATTATGACTGAATACCTAGGGTTTGAATATGATTTCGATGAAATGATGAAAGTGCCATTAATTATTCATATGCCCGGGTCAGATATAAACCAGAGAATAAGTATTACAGGTGGTCAAATAGATTTTCTGCCTACTGTATTAAACTTACTAGGAGTTGAAAATACAAAGGGTATTATGCTAGGACAAGATTTAGTAAATGCTAAGGAAGGCTTTGTGGCTCAACAGACGTACATGTTAAAGGGCTCCTATATTAAAGAAAATATGGTATTTTCCATGTCTAGAGATGGGATATTCAAAAATAGTAGGGCTTGGAATATAAATACTAGAGAAGCCATAGACTTAAGTAAATGTAGAGAGGACTATGAGAGAGCTATTGAAATGATAAATGAGTCAAATTATATCTTAAAAAATGACTTGCTAAGTGAATATATTAAAGATAGAAAAGAATCATCTAATGGAACCGATAATGCAAATAAGAATCTTACACCAGAAAAATTGATTTCTCATGCAGGTGGGCAAATAAACGGCTTGTACTATACTAATTCAAGGGAGGCTATTGATAAAAGCTATGAGAATGGATATAAGTTCATTGAACTAGATTTTCAATGGACTTCTGATGAAAACCTAGTTCTCATTCACGACTGGGAAGAGAGAGTTGAAGAACTTTTCTCTGTAGAGCCTAAAATGTATACTACTGAGGAATTTAAGAATCTTAATATGATAAATGGCCTTACTCAGATGACCATAGAGGATTTAGCAGAGTGGCTTTATGAGCATAAGGATGTATATATAGTAACTGATATAAAAAGCGAAAATCAAAAGGCTTTAAAACTTATTAAGGAAAAGTATCCAGATTTAATAAACCAGTTCATACCACAGATATATAAATTAGACGAATTTATTCCTGTACAAGGTTTAGGCTATTCAAATATTATACTGACCCTATATGCATCAACATATCCAGATGAAGAGCTGATAGATTTTGTAAGGAGACATGAGATCTTTGCTATTACTATGCCGATAGAAAGGGCAAGAACAGTACTTCCAGAAAAACTAAAGAAAGAGAATATTTTTGTGTATACTCATACCATTAATGACTCTGAACTAAGAAAAGAACTAGAAGCAAAAGGAATAGATGGATTTTATACTGATGAAATATTGCCATAGAGATGGGTTTTTAATACAAGTGAAAAATATAGCCCTTAGGAAAAGCAATCCTAAGGGCTATATTTTTTGTCTAAAAAAAGTTTAAATTAATCGTGGAAAAATGAATAAAACAAAGCTAGTCCTAATATATATTATAAAAAAAGAAAGGAGGAACATGAAAGAATACTTTTAAAAATAATAACCAATAAATGAAGTGTAAAGGGGGGATTTACAGATGAATTATAAAGAACTAATTAGACTAATATGCTTTATGTTGGTAATAGTCATATTCACGTCTATGATGCCATTACAAGCCTATGCAAGTGCAAGTGATATAGCTGGATATTGGGCAGAAGATGTAATTACTCAATGGATTGAAAAGGGATTAGTAAGTGGATACTCAGATGGTACCTTTAGACCTCAAAACTATATCACAAGGGCTGAATTCATGAGCCTAGTAAATAATGCGCTTAAGTTTACGGAAGAGACGGAAATAGACTATATAGATGTATCAGGGGACAGCTGGTATGCGAAAGCTGTGAAGATTGCAAAGGCTGCAGGATATATAAATGGCTATCAGGATGGGACTGTGAGGCCAGATGCCCCAATAACTAGAGAGGAAGCAGCTACTATTATTACAAAGATAACAAATCTAAGCTTAAACGAAAAGGCTATAGAAGGA
Source organism: Proteiniborus sp. DW1 (assembly GCF_900095305.1). NCBI lineage: Bacteria > Bacillati > Bacillota > Clostridia > Eubacteriales > Proteiniborus > Proteiniborus sp. DW1. Next base: position 11,431 of record NZ_FMDO01000005.1, read on the forward strand.
TTTAAAGACAAAGACCAAATAAAGTGGAGTAAAGGATATATAGGTGCTGTAACTACTGCTAAATACATGGTAGGGTTTCCAGACGGGACATTTAAACCACTAAACAATATAACTAGAGGAGAAGCTATATATGCTTTAAACAATATAATAAGCAAAGAAGAAGTAAAACTAATAGCAAAACAAGACTTTTTTGGCATTACTTATATACAAGTAGTATGGAATAAGGGAGTAAAACCATTATCTGTAAAAGCTAACGGCAAAGACCTAACATATGATGAAAAAGAAGGGAAATGGAAGGGCACATCTCTAGAATTAAATATAGGAGATACTGTTGAAATTGCAGTTTTAGAAAATGGAGCAGAATCTAAGGCTACTGTTGTTGTGGAAGATATCCTAGATAACTAGGAAGTCTTATAAAAAAATTAGTAGGAGGGTTTACATTGAAGAAAAAATTTTTTGTAAAAAGGCTACTTTCATTGATGATGGCTGTATTGATGGTATTCCCAGCAATAGGACTAGCATCCAATGATGGGGCAGATGGCTTAATAGAAGCTGTTTGTTTTCAAGACGATAATGGCAACATGGTATTTGTAGACTATGCAGAAGCAATTAGGCAGTCCATAGAAGATGAGGATTCCACTCTCTACAACGCAATAAGGGAACATGTAGGAGCTGCAGAGGAAAAGGGAAGACCTGTATATGTAAAGCTGTTCAATGGCAAGGTACTGGATTATAGTCTTGCAATGTTAAACAATTTATTTTTATTAGCTCAAATTATGGACAAAGAGGAATACAAAGTAGATGGAGAAATTAAATGTACTCATGAACTAAAAGTAATTGATGGGAAGGCAGTTATAGTTGAAATTAAAGAAGGTAAAGATTCAGAGTATACTATTGAAATCGGTGGGCCAGAAACATTGGAATTAGGTGAAACTGCTTACTATGATATTAGGGCTTATGGAGATGGAAAGGGCAATATAGATTATAGAGCTACATTTGAGTATACCATAACTGGTGGTACTGGCAAATTGGAATACTTAGAAGACGGTACTTGGAAAGGAATACCTCTAACGGGCTACTTCGGACCAAAAGATGGACTTACTTTAACTCCTAACTGGAACTTAATTACTAAGATAAGATTTACTCCTGATGTGGAAGGAACATTTTCAATTGAACTATTATTAGAAGATTTAGATAAAGATAGGACTTTGGCTGAAGCTGATTATACTTTTACTGTTTTAAAACCAGCAGAAGAACCTGCTAAACTAGTAAGCATAACTCCAGTACAAGGTATAGAAGTAGAGGTAGGTACTGCTGAAAAGATAGTAAAAGAAAAACTATCTAAGACTACTACTATATTAGATAGCAGGGATAAGGTTCATACTGTAAAACTAAACTGGACTATAGAAAATTACAATAAAGATATAGAAGGCGAGTACAAAGCCATAGGAACCTTTGAACTACCAGCTGGAGTTGTAAAACCTGACGGATTAGACCTAAAAGTAGAAGCTATAGTAAAAGTATATGCACCTGTAGTTGAACCAGAATGGCCAATGGAAGTAGAAAGTGTATTTGTAGGAAAGAGTGAAATCACTGGAAACACATATGCAAACATAAAGATAAAAGCAGAGTATGTATCTTTTGTTAAAGCTGTATATGTAGATGGTAAAGTAGCCAATAAAATAGAGACAGATATATCTCAATGGAGAATTCAAGTGCCACATGGTACAAAGGCAGAAGACCTTAAGGGAAATATATCAGTTGTATTAGATACTACAATGATTGCCTATATAAAACCAGTAGAAGATGTAAGCGTAGAATTTGGGACTCCTAAAGCAGATGCAATAGCCAAACTATCTCCAACAACAACCATAAAGGACAATATAGGAAAATCTTATACAGTAGATTTAGAATGGGAAATAGAAGGCTACAATGGCAACTTACCAGGTAATTATAATGCAGTAGCTACTTTTGAACTACCAGAAGGAGTAGAAGAAAATCCAAGTATAGAATTAAAGGTAAAGGCAACTGTAAAAGTAATGGAGAAAGTCATATTGACTGAATTCTTTAAGGATCAATTACTTGGAGATGGTTTTGGACTAGGCAAGTTAATAGCTTATAAGGAAATAGCAAAAGGCTATGAAAATGCTAGTAAATACGCAGTAGTGTATACTGTAGGAAACAGTGATGTTGAAGTGACTACAGATATGGCAGGCTTTGGAGAGGCACCAAAGGATTTGGTTCAACACATAGAAGGTGTAAATAAAGTTGACATCATTCTCTACGATGCTTATGGCAATGCAATAGTAAGAATAGAAAATATAATGGAATAAACTATAATTGTAAACTAATATAAGGAGGGAAAAATCTTGAGAATTAAAAAATACTTATCGTTTCTATTAGTTTTAGTGCTGGTTACTTCAGGAATAGTTTCCTATGCTGCGCCTAGAGAAGCAGATGACTTATTAGATGGTTTTAAAGAAGTTAATATGTTTCCTAAGGAGCCAGATAAAATAGATGTAGTGACATATGATGATATTTACAAAGACAATGATTATGTAAGAATTATTGTCCAACTAAAAGATGAACCAGCAATCTCCTATAGTCAGAGAAATGTTAGAAAATATTCAGAGCTTTCCAGTGACAGAAAGCTTAAGCTTGAAGGAACAGTACTAGATAGTCAAAGAACTTTGCAAAATGAATTATCAGAGCAAGGAATATATTTAGATACTATAAACAATATGACTGTGGCAGTCAATGCCTTTAGTAGTATGGCAAAAGTAGAAGAAATAGAAAAGATAAAAGCTAATCCAAGAGTTAAAGATGTATATATAGCAAATGAATACTTTAGACCTGAAAATCCAGAGATGATAACTAGTAATGATATGATAGGCTCCTACTATATCTGGGATAATCTTGGATACAAGGGAGAAGGTATGGTTGTAGCCATCATCGATACAGGAATAGATCCTTCACATAAAGATATGAAAATATCAGAAGGTGTTGAAGCAAAATTAGATGAGAGATTTGTAAATGCTCAAAAACTTCCAGGAAAATATTTTACAGAGAAAGTACCATATGGATACAACTATTTTGACCGCAATCAAACAATATTAAATGTAGACCCTAGTTCTCATGGTATGCATGTTGCAGGTACTGTGGGGGCCAACGGAGAGATTAAAGGGGTAGCACCAGAAGCTCAACTGCTTGCAATGAAAGTATTCAGCAATGATCCTGATTTCCCATCTACATATGATGATATATATATGAAAGCTATTGATGACGCTATTAAACTAGGTGTAGATGTAATCAATATGAGTATAGGAAGTCCGGCAGGTTTTTATATTCCTAATAGTGCTATGGATGAGATAATCACAAATGCACGAAAGCATGGTGTTGTATTTTCTATTTCAGCAGGGAATGCTGCTCATTCAACTGATGGATACATTCATGGCTATCCTTATAGGGAAAACCCAGATATTGGTATGGTAGGTTCTCCATCCTTAAATAAGGATTCCATATCTGTTGCATCTATTGAAAATACACATAGTCAAACCAATTATATCGCTTATGGGGAAAATGGTAAGGCACAGTATGTTCTAGCAGGCAGTATTCCTTTGGCAGGAATATTTGATGGACCTGTGGAGTTTGTGGATGTTGGATTTGGATATCCAGAGGATTATGAAGGTAAAGACTTAAATGGGAAAGTGGCTCTAATTTCTCGAGGGCAAATTGACTTCGTTTCTAAAATCATGAATGCACAAAATGCAGGAGCAGCAGTAGCTATAGTTTATAACAATGCTGGTGATGATTTAATAAGCATGGTGTATCCAGATGAAGGTAAGATACCAGCTGCATTTATAGGAAATACAAGTGGAAAAGAATTAAAATCACTAGAAGTTAAAGAAATGTCTTTCCCAAAAGACTTACTCAGTGTACCTAACCCAAATGCATGGGAAATGGCGGATTCCACTTCATGGGGAACAACACCAACCTTAGATATGAAGCCAGAGATAACGGCTCCAGGAGCAAAAATATACTCAACTCTTGAGAACGATAACTATGGAATTATGAGTGGTACATCTATGGCAGCACCTCATGTTTCAGGAGGAACAGCTTTAGTTCTACAGCGTCTGAAAAAAGAGTTTCCAAATATGTCATACGAAGAATTGTCTGAATTTTCAAAGATTTTATTAATGAATACAGCAAAGCCTGTTAAAGATAGGTATGAGTATCCTTATTCACCTAGAAGACAAGGTGCAGGACTAATGAACCTAACAGGCGCACTAACTACTCCAGTTACAGTAGTAAATAAAGCCGATGGAGAGGCTAAAGTACAACTAAGGGATTTTGACTCTAAGGTATTTAGTATTAACTTACTAGCGACTAATCATTCAGATAGAACAGTTGATTATGATATTGAAGTAGATGTACTAGGAGAGTGGATACATCCTCAAGGCCTTAGTTTCTTAGATGTGGCACCATTAATTGGTGCAAAGGTTACAGGAGATACATCTGTTACTTTAAATGCTGGTGAAACTAAGGAGATTTCCTTAAAAGTAGATATTTCAAATGCAAAAGTTCCAGGTATAGAGACTCCTATAGAGCCAAATATGTTTGTAGAAGGATTTGTAAGGCTTGTGGCACCAACTCAAGTTGCTGTAGATGAAGTGGAAGAAGAACTTTATCCAAGCCTAGTAGTTCCTTATGTAGGCTTCTATGGAGACTGGTATGGGGAAAACAGTCCAAGAATTCTTGATGGAATGCCTAGATTTGGTGAAGAGTCCTACTATGGATATGCAGGTATAGTAAATCAGAACGGACAGTATATGGGCTTTGACCCAGTAAACGGGTTTAGCAACTCTATTGATAGGTTAGCAATTTCACCTGATTCTAAAGAAGAAGAGGCAAATACTCATATAATTCCAGTACTATCATTCATGAGGAATGCAGAAGAAATACAGTTCAATGTAGTAGATGGAAGTGGAAGGCAAATAAGAAGAATAAAAACAGAAAGCTGGGTAAGAAAGACTTATTATAATGCCCAAAATATTTGGTTTTCATATGTATCAAATAGAGGTTGGGATGGGAAAGCCAACGGTAAAATTGTAGAAGATGGCCTATACTTTTATGAAATAAAAGCTAAACCACAAAATGGTGACTGGCAAGTATATAGATATCCTGTACATGTAGACACAGTAGCTCCAGAGATATTAAATCTCAAATATAAAGACAGCAAATTGACTTGGGAAGCTTCTGATAGGGGCATAGGAATATCACACTTTACAATATATGTAGGCGATAAAGAACTTGAAGTAGTAATACCAACTATTGATGGAAAATATCAATTGGAAATTGAAGTTCCAGAAGAGACAGAAATTACTTTACTGGCTCAAGATTATGCAGGAAATGTATCTAGGGCAACAGTTAAATCTACTATAGGGCAAAAGCCTTCAATTACCTTCGAAACACCACAGCCATTTGACCTATATAAAACTAATAGTATAACAATAAAGGGTAGCGTAAAGGCTGAAGAGGGACTTAAGAGCCTAATTGCTTATATTACTCCAGATGGAATAGAAGAAGATACATTAGAAGTAAACATAGATATAAATGATGAAGGCCAGTTTAATAAAGTAGTAGAGAACTTAGAAGATGCTGTGTATTATATAAGACTTGTTGCTATTGATAATGCAGATCAGAATTCTGAAATATTTAGATACTTCCATATAGACACCACAGCTCCTGTAATCAAGAATGTACAAGTAGAAATAGAGGAATCTGATGGAGAAACTATAGATAAACAAATGCCTAATGGTGGAGTTGCTATAGTGATACCACATCTACAAGAAGCATATCATAGAGACTATATAACTAAAAATACAGTTGCTAAAAATAAATTTAACCAAGCAATTGCATCAGGTAAAGATGTTTATGTTAAATTAGCTAATAATGTATTTGTTAACTATGAAGGGAAATTAGTGACTCAAGATAATGTGCCTGCACTAACCTATTATAATTCACAAGGTTTTGTGGAGAAATATGATGAAAATGGGAACTATATAGTTACGGCAACAAAGATTGCTAAGTTTAGATTAGAAGTAGAAGAAAACCATGGATACTTTGAGGTTTACGTGAATGGTAGCCAAGAATATATTCAAAAAGAATATGGATTAATCGAAAGAAAGCCTTTTGATGGAACTATAGAATTTAGTATTGAAGTAGCAGATAGTATAACTGAATTCGAAATTGTTATAGAAGATAATGTAGGAAATAAAGTGTCAGAAAAGGTAGGCTTAGACCTAGCTAAAAGATAATAATACAAGGATACTTGAAGAAAAAAATATCTAATTAATTTCAGAAAAACAAATCAAGGAACACTAGATCAAGGCGAGGTAGTGACCATATCTCGTCTTGATTTTATCTTTTGATTATAAAAATCTCCATAGACAAGAAAGCATATGATATATCAGCAGATATACCAGTGAAAATAAATGCAAAAATAAGGGAAAATATACACATATATCTAGAACATAAGGATGCAAAGGTAAATACTTTTAAATTTTTTTCCTACAAAAAACAACATTTACTTTCAATTATTTACAAAATTTCATGTAACTTTTTGGATTAATATAAAACTAAAACAATAATAATGTAATAAATTGTCAAATATGGTTGAAAAGTTTTTCTGAACAGAACATATTTTCGGAAGGTATTTATTCTAAAAAGATGAAATACTTATAATGAAAATTGAAAATTTATTAAATATTTGAAGCGGTCAAGGGGGAATTTTTGTGGGGGAATAGTTTCAGTGAATCCTAGGGTCTTATGTGTAGATGACCAATATGGCATCAGAGTATTACTTAAAGAAATCTTAAAATCAGACTATGAAGTCATGACTGTAGAAACAGGAGAGGAAGCCATAGAAAATGTTTGGAAATTTGCTCCTCATGTAGTAATACTAGATATGAAACTATCAAAAATGAAGGGAACAGATGTTTTAAAATCCATAAAAGAAATTAATTGTAGTATAGGTACTATAATCTTGACAGGCTATCAAGACAGCGACTTAATCAATGAAATTAAAAAATCAAATCCTGAAAAAATCATTTTTAAACCATTTGACATTGAGCAAATTAAAAACAGTGTTAAGGAACTTGTAGAAAATTCTATAGAAAATACGCAGGTAAGTTAGATAGAGATAAGCAGAGAGAGCGATAATGCTCTCTTTGTTTGTTGCTTTGCTAAATAATTGTCATAATTGCTTAATTAATTGCTAAATATTATGAGTATCCTGTATAATGTAATTAAGGAGAAAAACAGGAGGGGAACATTATGAAGGCAATGATAAGAGTTAGAATGAGTATGCATGATGCTCACTATGGGGGAAATCTAGTTGATGGGGCAAAGATGCTTCAACTATTTGGAGATGTGGCAACTGAATTATTAATAAGACATGATGGAGATGAAGGGCTTTTTGTAGCATATGAAAGCGTTGAATTTAAAGCACCTGTTTATGCAGGAGATTTTATTGAAGCTGTAGGTGAAATAACTCAGGTTGGTAATTCTTCTAGAAAGATGGTATTCGAAGCTAGAAAGGTCATAGCTCCAAGACCAGATATTAGTGATTCTGCTTGCGATGTTCTAGAGGAGCCTATAGTAGTATGTAAAGCAGTGGGTACTTGTGTAGTACCTAAAGATAAGCAAAGAAAAAAGGGGGAATAGTAAATGGATAAGTTAATCATTACAGCAGCACTAACAGGGGCAGAGGTAACTAGAAAAGAACAGCCTAATTTACCATTGACTCCAGATGAAATAGCAGAGGCAGCATACGAAGCATATAAGGCAGGGGCAGCTATGGTTCATGTCCATGCAAGAGATAGTGAAGGAAATCCTACACAGGATTATGAAGTATATAAAGAAATCAAAGAAAAAATCGAAGCTAAATGCCCAGTGATATTCCAACCTTCAACTGGTGGAGCAGTATGGCATTCGCCAGAGGAAAGACTTCAACCTGTTGAGCTAAAGCCAGAAATGGCTACCCTAAGCTGCGGAACCTGCAACTTTGGCTCTGATGTATTTATGAACAGTGAAGAATACATGGAGAAGTTTGCAAAAAGAATGAAGGAACTTGGAGTAAAACCTGAGATTGAAGTCTTTGAAAGAGGTATGATAAACAATGCTTTAAAGCTTGTTAAAAAGGGACTAGTAGATACGCCACTACATTTTGACTTTGTAATGGGTGTTCCAGGAGCTATTACTGCAGAGCTTAGAGATTTACTGTACTTAGTAGAAAGTATTCCAGCAGGTTCTACTTGGACTGTTGCAGGGATAGGTAGATTTGAGCTTCCATTAGCAGTAGCTGCTATAACTCTTGGAGGCCATGTGAGAGTTGGATTTGAGGATAATGTATATTATAGCAAAGGAGTTCTAGCAAAGTCTAATGCTGAACTTGTGGAAAGAATAGTTAGAATAGCTAAGGAGCTAGGTAGGGAAGTAGCCACTCCAGATGAAGCGAGAGAGATATTAGGACTTAAATAATAACAATTAAAAAATATTATTTATTATACAAAAAGTAGCTTTCAGGTAATGTACCTGTACAAGCTACTTTTTGTTTTGAATTTATATTTTAATTTAAGAAGGAATTATTATGTGAATGAAGAATTAAAGTATAATAAGGAGGGAAATGCCATGCTTGTTAATACTAAGATAGCTATTGCTGTAAGGTGTGGGACATGTGATAGTCTTAATGTGCATGAGACTACTTTATTTGAGCTTTTTTCAAATAAAGTAACAGATCTAGATTGTAGCTGTGGCCAGCGTATTGCTATTATAAGAGCTAATGACTACAAATCTTTGCAGATGGATATAGACTGCTGTGTATGTGAAGATAAGCATACATTTAAATATACATTAAAACAACTCCTAAAAGGAAATATAATAACTAGATGCATAGAAACAGGAGTAGAAATCTGTCTCATGGTAAATAATGGAGATGCTGGGGAGTTAATAGATAATTTTAAAGTGAATTCAGATGGCATATATGGAGAATTAGAATTTTTAGATTATTTTAATGCCCCAGACATAATGATGAAGTCACTTAACAGGATAAAGGAACTAGATAATGATGGACGTATAGGATGTAGCTGTGGAGAAAACAGTATAGAAATGAATATATTTCCAGATAGAATAGAGTTAAAATGTATGAAATGTAAGGGTATAAAACTCATATATGCAGAAAATAATGAGGACTATTGGAACTTTGTTTCTAAGGATAAGATAATTATTCGCGAAAACAGATTTGAATGTATAGATGCAATAAATCAAAATCAAGATACAGAGAACAAATAGTCTAGTCATAAAAAGTTATTAAATTACCATATAGATAACTAATAATATAGATAGAAAAATATAAGGAGGTTTTTTTAATGCTTGTATCAGGTAAGGAAGTGCTACAACACGCACACAAAAATGGATATGCTGTAGGTGCATTCAATGTAAACAATATGGAGATAGTACAAGCTATAGTATCAGCTGCTGAGGAAACAAATTCGCCAGTTATTCTTCAAGCTAGTCAGGGTGGACTTAAATATGCAGGTGTAGAATATATTGCTAAAATGGCTCAAATAGCTGCAAATAACGCAAAAGTGCCAGTAGTTATACATTTGGACCATGGAACAGACTTCGTTCAAATAATGCAGTGTATTAGACATGGCTTTACATCAGTTATGATAGATGGTTCAAAATATGACCTAGAAAGAAACATTGAAATTACTAAGAAAATAATTGAATTAGCTCATGCAGTAGGAGTATCTGTTGAAGCAGAGCTTGGGAAAATAGGCGGTACAGAAGACGATATTACAGTATCAGATAGAGATGCTACATTCACAGATGTTGATGAAGCTGATAGGTTTGTTAGAGAAACAGGTGTAGACTCATTAGCTATAGCAATAGGTACTGCTCATGGCCCATATAAAGGAGAGCCAAAGCTAGACTTTGATAGACTAAAAGCTATAAAGGAAAGATTAAATATACCTATAGTGCTTCATGGCTCATCAGGAGTTCCAGAAGAAAGCATTAAAAAGGCAGTAAGTCTTGGAGTTAATAAAATAAACATAGATACAGATATTAGATTTGCTTTTTCTAATGCAGTGAGAGAAGTAGTTACAAACAACCCTAATGAATACGACCCAAGAAAACTACTAGACCCTGCAAGAAAAGCTATGCAGAAGATAATAGCTGAGAAAATGATAATGTTTGGGTCAGCAGGAAGGGCATAGTTAATAGTTAATTGAGAATTAGGAAATATTGTTATATTAAGTACTGTAAGCTGATATGTACTTTGTAGCCCTGAGACGATTTGCTAGGTCAATTATAACTTGTTACCTTGAGATGGGAGGGTAATCCTTACTTACGAAGGGCTAAGAATGGAGGGAAAATAAATTGAAGCTTTTTATTGATACAGCCAATATAGAAGAGATAAAAGAAGTAAATGATTGGGGAGTAATCTGTGGTGTTACTACGAACCCATCACTTATAGCAAAGGAAGGCAGAGATTTCAAACAAGTTATCTACGAGATAACAGATATAGTAGATGGACCAATTAGTGCAGAGGTTATCAGTTTAAATGCTGATGAGATGGTAGAAGAGGCATTAGAATTAGCTAAAATTCATAAAAACATAGTTATAAAGATACCTATGACTAAGGATGGGCTAAAAGCAGTTAGCATGCTTAGCAAAAAGAAAATTAAAACAAATGTGACCCTTATATTTTCAGCTAGCCAAGCACTACTTGCAGCTAGAGCAGGTGCTACATATGTAAGTCCATTTGTAGGAAGAATGGATGACATAAGCAATGAGGGCATGAACTTGATAGAAGATATAGTGGATATATTTGATTTACATGGAATAAATACTGAAATAATATCTGCTAGTATAAGACATCCAATGCATGTAATCCAATCAGCAAAAGCAGGAGCACACATAGCTACAGTACCATATAAGGTATTTCAAGCTATGTTAAACCACCCTTTAACTGATATAGGTATAGAAAAGTTTTTAAAGGATTGGGAAGGCGTGTCGAAATAAGTACAAATAATCTAATTTTAAGCATATAAAATTGATAGTATCAAGAAGAGAAGATTACCTTTTTAGGTATTTTCTCTTTTTTTATTAAAATAAACGACAAAATTTTTGAAATTTCTCGATAATTTTACAAAAAGTACTTTTAATTATTAAGAAAATGATATATAATAAATTTAGGTAAACGATTACCTAGGCGATAAATTGAGATAGCGAGGAAAGATTATTATATGAGTATTAGTAAAATAGCTAAATTGGCAGGAGTATCGACTGCTACCGTATCGAAAATACTAAATGGAAAAGATCAAGCCATAAGCGAGAAAACTAGACAAAAGGTTTTGAAAATCGTAGAAAGTGAAGGATATATTCCCAATGCGATAGCTAAAAGTCTTAAAATAAAGAACACAAAAACTATAGGGCTAATAGTACCTGACGTAATGAACTTATTCTTTAGTGAATTAGCTAGGGGAGTAGAAGATTCGGCTGATAGGTTGGGCTATTCAGTAATACTTTGTAATACTGACAATAATTCGGACAAGGAAAAAAAATACCTACAGGTATTGCAGTCAAAAAGAGTCGACGGGATTATTATATCTGCTGTAGAGAGCAATAAAAATATTTGCTTTAGCAACTGTATCACGCCAATAGTGTTAATGGATAGAGATATCGAAACAGATAAACCTGTTGGCAGAATAAAAGTAGATAACATAGGATGTACTTATGATGCAACTACACATTTACTATCAAAAGGCTGTACTAATATTGGATTTATTTCCTCTGATACAACTAATGTTCTGTCAAGGGATCGCTTGAAAGGATATATCAAGGCATTAGAGGACAACAATATGCCCTATATAGAAGCCGCTGTGTATCTTAAGGATTATTCTATAGAAACCGGATATCTTGGTGCTAAAAAACTGCTAGATAATAATAAAATAGATGGGATTTGTTGCGGAAATGATTTAATAGCAATCGGAGCAATTAAAGCTCTTAAGGAGAAGGGAATTCATGTTCCCAAACATGTCAAAGTAATCGGTCTTGATGATATATTTATAAGTAGCTATTTTGATCCGCCGTTAACTACTATTAAACAACCTATATACGGCATGGGGCATGAGGCTGTTAATCTTCTTATAGATATGATAGAAAAAAAAGAAACTAATTTATTGCGAGTTTTAAACCATAGGTTAGTTGAAAGGATGAGTACCTAGTGAGCAGTGATATCATTGTGATTGGCAGTATCAATATGGATATTGTTGTAAAGACTAAAGAAATTCCCAAAGTAGGCGAAACTGTTATTGGCAGAGAGATTACTGAAAATCCAGGAGGGAAAGGTGCCAATCAAGCAGCTGCACTAGCTAAGCTAGGAACAAAAGTCAGCTTTCTTGGGATGGTTGGTAACGATACAAACGGAAAAAAACTCTTATCATCAATGCAAGAATCTGGTGTAAACACTAGCCTTATTAAATCAATAGAAGGTTCTTCAGGCACTGCATTTATTTCTGTTGATGATGAAGGAAACAATAGTATTATTGTAGTTCCAGGAGCTAATGATAAAGTAGATAAAAACTATTTAGAAGAGAATATAAATGCTATAAAAGAAACTAAGTTTGTACTTCTTCAACAAGAAATACCAATGGAAACGGTAAAGGAAGCAGTTTTACTTTCAAAAAAACTTGGAAAGACAATTATACTAAATCCTGCTCCAGCCCATTGCCTAGATGAAGAAGTATTGAAAAATATTGATATACTTATTCCCAATGAACATGAGCTAGCTAGATTATCTAACAGAGAAATAAAAGATATAGATTCTATCATAGAAGCTTCAAAGTATCTAATAAGTGTGGGAGTGTCGAAGATAATAACTACCCTAGGGGAAAAGGGAGCTATATATGTTGACGAAGCTGTAGTACAACACTTTAAACCCTTTACTGCTAAGGTTATAGACACAACAGCTGCTGGTGACAGTTTTATTGGAGGATTTTTGCACAGTTATTTAGATACAGGAAATATATTTAAGTCAATTGAATTTGGTCAAAAGGCTGCTACGATAACTATTCAAAAATATGGAGCTCAGGTCTCTCTACCTACTATAGAAGAGATTAACAATTACGGGTTTTATAAGAAAAGCGAGGTGATAGTAGATTGAAGCAGGTTATTATAGACGTAGATACTGGCATAGATGATGCACTTGCTTTGATTTTAGCTATTAATAGCGGAAAGCTGGATATTAGAGGAGTCACTACTGTATGTGGCAATGTGCCAGTAGAGCTTGCAACTGAAAACACCTTAAAAGTATTGAAATTATTAGGTAGGGAAGATATTGAAGTTTATGAAGGCTGTAATACTCCTAAGACTAGGCATATCTCTTTTAGTGAGTCAATTCATGGAGAGAATGGCTTAGGTGGGCAGTTAAAAGAAGCTGTGACAAAAGAAAAAAACTCTATGCATGCGGTTGACTTCATTATAAGTCAGGTTAATGAACATCCAAATGAAATATCCCTGATAATGCTTGCTCCACTTACAAACCTTGCAAAGGCATTTGAAAAAGAACCTCAAATAAAGAGCAAGATAAAGGAATTATATATAATGGGGGGAGTAGTAAATGGACCTGGCAATGAAAGTGCTGTAGCAGAGTTCAATTTTTATACAGATCCCGAAAGTGCTTACGAGGTGTTGAATAGTGGTGTACCTATTAATTTAATAGGTTTAGATGTGACTAGAAAAGCACAGTTTTTTGAAGCAGACTTAGACAATTTTCCAAATGACTCAAGCTTAACACAATTTGTAAGAAATGTTATTAGTCATTATATAAATAGAGTTTCATTAGGCAAAACAGTAAGGAGATGCTTACTTCATGACCCACTTGCAGTTGCAGTAGCCATAGATGAAGACGTTGTTGTTATGAAAGATTATTTTGTAGATGTAGAGTATTCCAGCAGACTATGTGATGGACAAAGCATTTGCGATTTTAACAATAAATACGATAAAGAACCAAATGTCAAATTAGCTTTAGAGTTAAATAAAGACAAGTTCATGGATATGTTTTTACAGAGCATTATGAAGTAAATGTCTATAAATTCAAAAGAGAGGATGGTGTAAGTGAAAAAATACTCATTTTACTTACTTTTAGCTCCGGGTTTTCTATTTCTGTTTGTTTTTGCAATCCTTCCACTTATTATTGTCATTTCAGGTTCGTTTATAAGTGAGGAAGGTATTACAATAAGTAGATACATTGATTTTTTTAAGGACTCTTATTATACAAGTATTTTATTAAGAACATTAAAGCTGGCTTTAATAGCTACCTTGATTTCAGCAATATTAGGATTTCCAACAGCTTATTATATTAGCAAAACCAGCATTAACAGGAGAGGACTCTATATAGCATTGGCAGTGTTCCCTATGCTAACAAGCCCTGTAGTTAGGTCTTTTAGCTGGATGGTTATATTAGGAAAATACGGAATAGTGAATAATACTCTTATGAAGCTAGGTTTGATAAAAGAACCTCTATCATTGCTATATAATGAGTTTTCAATTGTTATAGGTTTTGTGTACCTATTTATGCCCCTTATGATTTTATCTTTAATAGGAGTATTAGAGAATATAGATAAGGACTTAGTTGCGGCTGCAGAGAGCTTAGGGGCAACAAGATTTAAAGCCTTTATGAAGGTGGTCTTTCCTTTAAGTATACCTGGCCTAATAGTAGGAAGTGTGTTAGTGTTTACTGGGAGTTTGACGGCATATACTACTCCTCAGCTATTAGGTGGAACTAAATCAAGAGTACTAGCAACTGTTATGTATCAGAATGCTATGACATTATTTGATTGGGATACTGCTGCAGTAGTGGCTACTGTAATGATAGTAGTTACAATATTAATAAGTGGTGTAATTAACTCCTTTGCAAGGAAATTAAACTCTAGGGGGTGATGTCCATGAATAGAACTAGCAAAGGACTAAAAATATTTGCGTTTTTAGTGTATTTCTTTTTATTGGCTCCGTTAGTTATCATTTTTATAGCATCCTTTGGAGCTGAAAAATCATTAGTATTTCCCCCAAAGGGATTATCATTGAAATGGATGTTAAATATATTCAAAATAGAGATGTTCAGAAAGACATTTTTAATCAGTATTCAACTATCTGTTATTGGAACCATAATAGCTCTAATATTAGGAATTCCAGCTGCATATGCACTTAGCAGATATGATTTCAAAGGAAAGAGCTTATTTAACGGAGTATTTCTATCACCAGTTCTAATACCAGGGATAGTACTAGGATTTTCACTATTAAAATATCTAGTTATATCTTTTAAATTGCCTGTTTATGCAAGCTTATTAATTGGACATGTTATCATTATGATTCCTTATATTATAAGGGTCATTTCTTCTAGCTTAAGTAACTTTGATTATTCAATAGAAGAGGCTTCTATGAGTTTAGGAGCCAATAAAGTGAAGACATTTTTCACTGTAGTGTTACCTAATATTAGGTCTGGGGTCATAGCTGCATTTATTCTTGCATTTATAAACTCATTTAATAATGTGCCAATATCATTGTTTTTAACAGGTCCTGGCGTTAGTACCTTACCTATACAGATGTTAATACACGTGGAGTACAATTTTGACCCAACGATTGCGGCTTTGTCGGTAGTGCTTATGGCAATGACAGCAGTACTCATGCTCATTATTGAAAAGACATTAGGCTTAGCATATTTTGCAAAGTAGATTTAAATAGAATTGGGAGGGTAGCAGATGTCACTTATTAGTTTGGAGAAAGTAACAGTTGCATATGGTAACAATGTTATTTTAAAGGATTTAGACCTAAGAGTAGAAAAAGGGCAGCTTGTGTCTTTGCTAGGACCAAGTGGTTGTGGTAAAACTACTACATTAAGATTAATTGCAGGATTTTTAAATTCACAAGGTGGAAAATTCATCTTTGATGGCAAAGATTATTCTAATATACCTGTGCATAAAAGAAACTTTGGTTTGGTTTTTCAAAGTTACGCATTATTTCCACATCTAAATGTCTTTGACAATGTAGCTTTTGGACTAAACCTAAGAAAAGTTGAAAAGGAAGAAATAAGAAAAAGAGTTGTAGAGATACTTGAAATCGTAGACTTACTTGAATATCAAAAGAGATTTCCAGCAGAACTATCTGGTGGTCAAAGGCAAAGGGTTGCTCTAGCAAGAGCTTTAGTAATTAAACCTGATCTGTTATTACTAGATGAACCATTGAGTAATCTTGATGCGAAACTAAGAGTTAAAATGAGAGTAGAAATAAGAAAAATACAACAAGAGCTAGGAATTACAACTATATATGTTACTCATGATCAAGAGGAGTGTTTCTCAATTTCTGATAATGTTGCCATTATGAATAATGGAGTTATTGAACAGATGGATGAACCAGCAAAGATTTACAAGTATCCAAGTAGTGAGTTTGTAGCAAGGTTTGTTGGTTTTGAGAATTTTATTGATTTAAAATTATTATCTAGAAATGGAAAAACCTTAAAATTGATATCTAAAAATAATACTAGTTTCATCGTAGATGACTTAGATATTTATAATAATATTGAGCCTACTAAGGGTGCCATAAGACCAGATGACTTAAAAATTAGCAGTTCAAATTTAGAAGGAGATTCAAATATTATAAGTGGTAAGATTATAGTCAGAACATTCTTAGGGAGAGATTATCAGTATGAGGTAAAAACAGACCTTGGGAACTTCCTAGTAAATCATGAAGCTTTAGAAACCTTTGAGGTAGGGGATAATGTGAGTATATATTTTCCAACAGATAAGATTGTTTTAGTAAGATAAATAAAAAGCAAGACTAAAGAGGAATTGATTTTTAATTATATCTTTAATAAAAAAATATAGGTTAAACAGTGATTTTATTCACTGATTAATACAATATTAATTGTCAAGGAGGATTTAACATGAAAAAAATAAGTCTACTATTAGTATTATTAATGACGTTGTCAATGTTCATGGTGGCTTGTTCACCTGCATCAGACAATAATACTGATACCAATCAACCTAACGGAGATGCTTCAAATCAAAGTAGTTCAGGTAAACCAACAGAATTAGTTATTTCAACTTGGGGCTTCAATGAAGAACTACTAAGAAAAAACATCTACGAACCATTTGAAAAAGCACATAATGTAAAAATTGTTTTAGAAGTAGGAAATAATGCGGACAGACTTAATAAAATAAGACTTGGAAGCAGCAATGTAGATATTATTCAGATAGCAGAAGGCTTTGCAATTCAAGCAATAGAAGAAGGTTTATTTGAAAAAATTGACCGTTCAAAAATACCAAACATAGAAAATCTATATGATGTTGCTAAGGCGCCATTTGGTGAAGATTATGGTCCTGCATATACTGTAGGAAGATTTGGAATTATGTATGATGAAGCCAAAGTAAGCAAACCAATTGAATCATGGGCTGATTTATGGGATGAGTCTTTAGCTAAACAAGTAACAATTCCTGATATCACAACAACAGCTGGACCTTTTCTTCCTTTCATAGTAGCTGATATAGAAGGACTTGACGTTAAAGCTGATACAGATGCAATTTTTGATAAAATTAAAGCTATAGACAAGAATCTAGTAAAGATTTACTCAAAGTCATCTGAAGTTGTAAATATGTTTAGCCAAGGAGAAGTAGCTGCAGTTGCTGGACAAGATTTTTCATTTGGGCAAGTTAAAGAAGCAGTTCCTACAGCAAAATGGGTAGATCCTAAGGAAGGTGCTTATGCAGTAGTAAATACAATTAATATTGTAAAAGGAACTAAAAATAAAGAGCTAGCAGAAAAGTTTATAGATTGGATTTTAAGTGAAGAGGTACAAAAAGCTAATGCTATTGATAAAGTAGATTCACCAGCCAACAAAAATGTAGTATTAACTGAGGAAGAGGCTGAAGGCTTGACTTATGGAGCAGAAATAATAGACAAATTGATACTAGCAGATTGGGAATATATCAATAGTGTTAATAAAGAGTGGATAGACAGATGGAACAAGGAAATAACAGGCAGCAACTAATAGTGTAAGCACCTAGATATCTAGGTGCTTTTCATATAATATTAGATTATACAAGGAGGTAATTAAGTACATGTTAATAAAAAATGTAACTGTTTTAACAATGAACTCCAATAAAGACATAATTGAAGATGGAGTAGTTGTAACTGATAAAGAGCTTATTATAGACATTGGAGGAAGGGAGTTATTAGAAAAATACTCTCATCATGAAGTAATAGATGGTGAAGGGGGGATTTTAATCCCTGGCTTTGTAAATGCCCATACCCATTGTGCTATGTCAGTTTTTAGAAGCCTAGGAGATGATGTTGCTGATAGGCTAAGGAGATTCCTGTTTCCGTTAGAAAAAATGCTAGTAGACAGGGAATTAGTTTCTTTAGGTTCCAGATATGGTATTTGTGAAATGGCATTGGCTGGGGTTACCACTTTTGCAGATATGTATTATTATGAAGACGAAGTAGCAGAATCGACAAAACAAATAGGCTTAAGAGGAGTGCTTGGGGAAACAATAGTAGACTTCGTAGCTCCTGATGCAAGTAAACCCTATGAAGGATTAGAGTATTGTAGATGGTTTATAGATAAATGGAAAGATGATGATATGATTATTCCTTCTGTTGCGCCTCATGCACCATATAGTAACGATACAGCACACCTTCAAGAAGCTTTCAATCTTGCGGAGAGTAAAGATGTACCTATAATCATGCATATAGCGGAAATGGAATTTGAAACTGAAAAATATAAAAAGGAATATGGGTTAACTCCTGTACAGTATCTAGACAAAATAGGAATACTAAATAACAGAATGATTGGGGCACATCTCATAAATGTAAACGATGAGGATTTAAAAATATTAAAGGAAAAGAAAGTAGGCATCTCTCATAATATTGGAGCCAATGCCAAAGGAGCTCATGGTGTTGCACCTGCATATAAAATGTATAGCATGGATTTAAAGCTTGGGCTAGGTACAGATGGACCTATGAGTGGAAATACTCTAGATATGTTTACTCAAATGGGTCTAGTTGCCAAGATACACAAATTAGTAAATAATGATAGAACCATTTTTTCGGCAGATCAAATACTAGAAATGGCTACCTTAGGTGGAGCAAGAGCTTTGAATTTAGATAGCAAAATAGGCTCTATTGAAATAGGTAAGAAAGCTGATTTTGTTATAGTTGAAACTAAATCCATAAATATGCAGCCAATTTATGACTATTACTCAGTGTTAGTATACTCAGCTAATGCAAGCAATGTTTCTTCAGTGGTGGTAAATGGAAAGTTTATTGTAAGAGACAAAGTTTTATTAACTCAAGACTATAGCATTTTATCTAAAGAGTTTAAGAAGATAAGAGATAAAATAATGGCTGTTGCCAAGACTTTATAATAAAGGTTATAGTACGTCTTAGGAGGGATTATATGGATGAAAGATATAAGGAGTATTTGGATAGAGTATTAGATGAAATAGATAATAACAAAGAAAGTTTTATAAGCACATCTACCTATATATGGGAAAACCCAGAGATTGGACATAAAGAATTTAAAGCTATGGAAGCTTTAGTGGAACTATTGAGGAATAATGGATTTCAAATAGAAACTAGGGTTGCTGGGCTTGATACAGCTTTTTTAGCTACGGTAAAAGGCAAAAAACCAGGTCCAACTATTGCATTAATGGCTGAGTACGATGCCTTGGAGGGGCTAGGACATGCATGTGGGCATAATTTGTTTTCTGTATCAGCGGTGGCTACGGCTATTGGATTAAAAAAAGTAATACAGGAAATAGGAGGTACTATAAAGGTTATCGGAACTCCTGCTGAAGAGGGAACAGTGAAAAATGCAGGAGGCAAGGCTATTATGGCGGAAAAGGGTATATTTGATGATGTTGATATTGCCATGATATGTCATGCGGAAGGGAGAACTATAATTGAAAGAAGACTAGTTGCAGCAACTGTAATGGAAGTAAGCTTTACAGGTAAGGCTGCACATGCAGGAGGCTCGCCAGAAAAAGGTATCAATGCGTTGACAGCAGGAGTATTAACTATTAACAATATAAATGCACTTAGACAACATTTTTTACAAGGTACTATTGTCAATCCTGTCATCATAGAAGGAGGTATAGGACATAATACTATTCCCCATAAATGTGAAATGAAAATGAGTATAAGAGCTACTAATAGAGAAATATTAAAGGATGTATTGGAAATGGTTGAGAGATGTATATCAGCAAGTGCATATGTTACTGGATGTAAGTATAGCATTAATATGCCTAATAAAGTATATGAAGATTTGAGGCCAAACCATTCTCTAGCATTAGTTTTTAAAGAAGCACTGGAGTATTTAGGAATAGATTATATACAGGCAGAGGATGCTAATTATTCTTGGGATGCAGGTAATATTAGTCATCTATGTCCTACTATTGCCCCTTACATTAAAATCGGAAGCCCAGAACTGGTAGGGCATACTGAAGAATTTAAAAAAGCTTCTTGTTCTAAAGAAGGTTTTAATGGGATGATAGTAGGAGCTAAGGCAATGGCTATGACAGCTTTAAAGTATATATTAGATAAGGATTTTAGAGATAGGGTGAGTAAAGAGTTTTTAGCTAAATAATTGCTTTGTGATATACTTTTGACAAAAAGATACTAAATAGAATATACTATATTATATAAAAAACTGAAGAATGCTAAACCTAGGAGGGGAATATATGGATAGAAATCTAGCTTTGAACTTAGTTAGGGTCACAGAAGCTGCTGCATTATCTAGCGCAAGATACTTAGGACGAGGAGATAAAAACGCAGCAGATCAAGCTGCAGTAGACGGTATGAGGAAAATGTTTGATACACTCAGTATCGATGGCATTGTAGTTATTGGCGAAGGAGAAATGGATGAGGCTCCTATGCTTTATATTGGAGAGCAAATAGGTAGATGTATAAACAATAGCTTAAAGGTAGACGTTGCAGTAGATCCAGTAGATGGTACTACAGCAGTAGCAAAAGGGCTTCCTAATGCTATTTCAGTAGTGGCTATGGCACCTAGAGGCTGTTTACTTCATGCACCAGATATGTATATGGATAAAATTGCTGTAGGACCAAAGGCTGCAGGCAAAATAAATATAGATGCACCTGTAGAAGAAAATTTAATTGCAGTTGCTAAGGCCTTAAATAAGGACATATCTGATTTGACAGTTACTATAATAGACCGACCAAGACATACTGAGCTTATAGAAAAGGTGAGAAAAGCAGGTGCTAGAATAAAGCTGTTTTCAGATGGGGACGTGGCAGCAGCTATGGCTACTTGCTTTGAACACTCAGGCGTTGACATACTTTTAGGAATAGGTGGAGCACCAGAGGGAGTTATTGCAGCAGCAGCGCTAAAGTGCATGGGCGGAGAATTTCAAGGAAGACTATACCCTATGAATGATGAAGAAAGAGAAAGATGTAAAGCAATGGGCATAGGAGATATAGACCGAGTACTTACTATGGACGATTTGGTGAAAGGAAATGAAGTGTTTTTTGCTGCTACAGGTATTTCAGACGGAGAACTTCTAAGGGGTGTAGTTTATCACCAAAACAATATAGCTAAGACACATTCAATGGTTGCAAGATCAGAGACTGGAACTGTTAGATTTATTGAGACTATTCATAAACTAGATAAAAAGCCTGAATATGCAAAATAAAATGCCCACCTTGGGCATTTTGTTGTATATTAAATACTAATTCTTGACTATAATCTAATATAATGGTATCATAAGTATGGTTAATACACTTCTCTTGGCTTTTCTTGTGTTATTTCATTGTTTCGTTAAGTCTTAATTTTCCCATATATTATGACTATATTGTGGAATTTAATTATATATATTATATTTTGGAGGTGTAAATTTGAATCTTGATGATTTACAGAAAAAGAAGTTAGATGAACTTCGCCAGATAGCTAAAAGTCTGGATATTAAAAGTATTACAAAATACAAAAAGGACGAACTAATTGACATTATTTTACAGAATTCTGCAAAGGAAGAACCCCATGGTTTAGAGCCTGTTAGCTTAGAAGAAAGCGATGGATTTACATTGACTGAAACAATTGCCAAAAGGCCGCCTGAAAAGTTACAGATACAGATGCAAAACGGAGAATCTACAGAAGCTGAAGGGATACTAGAGCTTCATGCTGATGGTTATGGTTTTTTGCGTTCTGCAAATTATTTATCCGGAGATGACGATATATATGTATCCCCTTCTCAGATAAGAAGATTTAATTTAGGTACAGGAGATAAAATATTTGGTATTACCAGACCACCTAAATCAGGAGAGAGATATAGAGCTTTATTGTATGTAAAGAGTGTAAATGGTGAAAATCCAGAAACTGCAACTAAGAGACCAGATTTTGAGACATTGACTCCTATTTTCCCTAATGAGAGAATATCTCTAGAAACAAACCACAGTGAGTTATCTACAAGATTGTTAGATCTAATAGCACCCATAGGAAAAGGACAAAGAGGAATGATAGTAGCACCCCCTAAAGCAGGTAAAACTACTTTTCTTAAAAAAATCGCCAACGGAATTGCACAAAATCATCCTGAAATTGAAATTATTATATTGCTAATAGATGAGAGACCTGAAGAGGTTACAGATATGAAAAGATCAGTCAAAGGTGATGTTGTCTATTCTACATTTGACGAGCTTCCTGGAAACCATGTAAAGGTTGCAGAAATTGTTCTTGAAAGAGCAAAAAGATTAGTAGAGCATGGTAAGGATGTAGTCATACTTTTAGACAGTATCACAAGGCTAGCAAGAGCCTACAACCTGACTATACCACCAACAGGTAGGACATTATCAGGAGGATTAGATCCTGGCGCATTACATAAACCTAAAAGATTTTTTGGTGCAGCAAGAAATATTGAAGAAGGCGGCAGTTTAACAATACTTGCTACAGCTCTAGTAGAGACAGGTAGTAGAATGGATGATGTAATATTTGAAGAATTTAAGGGAACAGGAAATATGGAAATACACCTAGATAGAAAGCTTTCTGAGAAGAGAATCTTCCCAGCCATAGATATTAATAGATCTGGTACAAGAAGAGAAGATTTACTTATGAACCATAAAGAGCTTGAAACAATTTGGGGAATAAGAAAGGCACTAAGCAATGCACCAGTATCAGAGGTTACAGAGACCTTAATAAATCAATTGGTACTTACAAAGACTAATGATGAATTTATAAACAATGTTAGAAATAAAATGTGGGATTAGAATAGCATGAAACAGTGGTTAAGCAATTGCTAAACCATAGTCAAACTATTACTAAACAATATTCTGTTGAAATGGTTAGAAATTTATGCTATACTATACTAGTTGAAAACTGATTACTTTTAAATATACAGTTAAGAGACTTTTGAAAAGAGGTGAAATCAATGAAAGAAGGAATCCATCCAAATTACAAAAAAGCGACTGTAACATGTGCATGTGGAAATACTTTTGAAACAGGTTCAGTTAAGGATGAATTAAGAGTAGAAATTTGTTCAGAATGTCATCCATTCTTTACAGGACGTCAAAAATTTGTTGACAAAGGCGGACGTGTTGATAAATTTAAGAAAAAATACGGTATTGAGTAATAACTATTTAGGTCTGTCTGATAGGTTAGTTGCCATTGGCTTCTAACCTTTATTGTTTATTTTTGCTATTTTAAATACTGGTGAAGAACTTTGGTTTTGTTTGATTCATAATTTTCCGGGGGTGTGGAAATATGGCTAAGCTGTATTTTAGATATGGAGCAATGAACTGTGGAAAATCGACTAACTTGATGCAAGTAGCATACAACTATGAAGAGAGAGGTATGAAGGTTATCATAGTAAAGCCTTTAATAGATACTAAGGGAGGAAATAAGGTAGTATCAAGGCTAGGTATAGATAGAGAGGTTGATCTAATACTATGTAAAGACCAAAATGCTTATGAAGAAGTTCAGAAATGGAATAAAGAAAAATGGAAAATAGATTGTATCTTAGTAGATGAAGCACAGTTTTTTACAAAGAAGCAAATTGATGAGTTTTTTGAGATAGCAGTAAAGATGAATATTCCAGTCATTTGCTATGGACTAAGAACTGATTTTCAAATGAAGGGCTTTGAAGGTAGCGAAAGACTGTTACTTATAGCACATAGTATAGAAGAATTAAAAACTATTTGTGCATGTGGAAAGAAAGCAATATTTAATGGAAGAAAAATCAATGGGAAATTTGTCTTTGAAGGTGAACAAGTAGCCATCGAAGATGAAAAAGATATTGTATATGAATCACTCTGTGGAGAATGCTATTTAAAGAAAAGAGACAACAGGTAGAGAACTGGAGACTATAAAGATATTAGATTGCCCAGAAACTATTACCCTGAGGGAGCGAATGGGTATCAAGACAGCAGGGACAGTTCTTTTTGACTCGCTTTTTGACTCAAAAGGAACCTGTCTCATTTTATTTTTTGACTAGAAAAGCCAAATGAAAGATATAGTTCTTTTTCTTTGATGCCTATAAAAGATATGTTTTCAATAAAGCTAAACAATATTGTACTATTGATAATAAAATAGTAATATATTTCATATTATACAAAGTTCTTAGAGTATAAGTATGTAAAGGAGAATTAGAAAATGAATAGAAAGAAAAAACGTCTTGCCATTATATTATTGATTTTTATATTGTCCTTATCATTTACAGCTTTCTCTTATGCAAAAAGAAATACTGTAACCATTTCAATAGCAGGAGATACTTTACTAGGAGATTTTATGGGTAATCACATAGACACTCATGGAGTAGATTATCCCTGGGAAAGTGTAAAAAAAGTCTTTCAAAAATCTGACTTAGTTTTAGTTAATCTAGAATGTACAGTGGGTACTACTGGAGAGCCTCAGGACAAGCAGTATACATACAGAGCAAAGCCAGAAACTCTACAAGGTCTTGTAAATGCAGGAGTTAAAGGAGTGTCCCTAGGCAACAATCACTCTCTTGACTATGGAAGAGAATGCTTTGTAGAGACCTTAGATAATTTAGAGAAATACAATATCAAATATACTGGTGGTGGAAGAAACATAAAAGATGCCTTAGAGCCTGCCATATGGGAGATAAATGGATTAAAGATTGGCTTTATAGGGTTTTCAAGAGTGACACCACATGTAGATTGGTATGCTACAGAAAGCAGGGCTGGAATCGTCAATGGATATGACAGCAATGCAAATAATGTGATACAAGCAGTGAAGCAAGCAAAGGAAAAGGTAGACTTTTTAATAGTGTCTCTTCATTGGGGAACTGAATTAGCTGACTATCCTAGAGATAATGACGTGACCATAGCTAAAGAACTAATAGATAATGGTGCTGACTGTATAATGGGACATCATCCTCATGTGCTTCAAGGCATTGAGTTTTACAATAATAGACCTATAGTATATAGCTTAGGTAACTTTGTTTTTGGTGCAAAGGTAGGCGCTAGAACTTCTCAGACCATGATATTTAATATGGAAATAAACAAGGATGGTATAATAAATACAAGTATTGTTCCCGGGATAATCAAGTTTGGAAAACCAACTATTTCTGAAGAAGACAGAGAGACTATAATAAGTTTAATAAACCGATTGTCAGCAGACTGGGGTACAAAGGTCTTAGAAGATGGCAATATCGTTGGCAATATTGAATATGTAGTTCATAATGAGTTAGAACCTGAAGAAAATAATCAGATTGAAAATGAAGAGATAATCCATAATAGTACTGAAGCTAAAAACTTTCATGAGGAAAACCAAAGAGATGTAAAACATGGCAAATTTAGCCTTGAAGATTTTATAGACTTTTTGACCGAATATGGACTGAGGATTTTTATAATTAGTAGTATCTTGTTTGTAGTGTTGCTCGTTATTATGCAACGGGGACGGTTCTTTTTGCATTAGAAATGGTTATTTTGATTTATCACTATTGAAATTATCTATAGATAAAGATAAAACTATAGATAAAAACTATTAGAAAAAATCTTCTATTCATATTAGAATTCTATAGGAACAAATAAAACAAGCTTTACTAGGAGGCGTACTATGAAAACAAGAAAACCTGTAGTTATTCTACTAAGTTTATTATTAGTTTTTGCATTGACACTAACAGGATGTACTACAAATACTCCTTCATCACCAGATGCTGGGAACAATCAAGTAGAAGAAAATAATGAAAAAAGTGGATTTAAGGCTCAGATAACTTTTAATGGCTCATCTACTTTAGCACCAGTAATGTCAGCTATTGCAACTGACTTCATAGAAGGATATACAACTTGGAACAATGTAGATGCAAGCTTTCCAGAAGAAAATATAGCTATTTACATATCTGCTGGAGGTTCAGGAGCAGGAGTTAAGGCAGTTTTAGACAATACTGCTGATTTTGGAATGTTAGCTAGAGAAATCAAAGATGAAGAATTAGAGAAAATAGGAGATGCTAAGGTATTTAAGCTAGGAATTGATGCATTAACAATAGCTGTTAACCCAGAAAATCCTATTTTACAAGTTAAAGATGATTTATCAACAGAAGAAGTTAGAAAGATATTTGCAGGAGAATATAAATATTGGGATGAGGTAGATAGCAGCCTTCCACATAGTGAAATAGTAGTAGTTATTAGAGATTTAAGTGGTGGGGCTCATGAAGTATTCCAAAAAAGTGTAATGGGAGATGCTCAAATCAGAGAAGATGCTATTCAATCACCTTCAATGGGGGCATTAGTTACAAAAATAATTGAAAATAAAGATGCTATAGGATATGCATCATATGGAATGGTTAATCAAAATGTGGGTAAACTTATTCCTCTAAAGGTTGATGGAGTTGAAGCTACAGAGGAAAACATAGTAAATGGTTCATACAAAATATCTAGACCACTCATTGCAGTTAAAAGAGGAGAATTAACTCCTGAGCAAAAAGCATTTATGGATGTAGTGACATCTGAAAAGGGGCTTGTTATTATAGAAGAGATGGGATTTGTGCCTGTAAGATAGGTAAAGATTTAATTCAGGGGATGTTTTACTCCCCTGTTTTTTGATTAGATGAGTTCCTTTGCCAAGGCTCAGGACGACAAGTGTGCTATTTGTCTTATCCTGAATCTAGTGAAGGATTTCTTTGTGAGGTGGCATATGTATAAGTTACTAGATAAAGCCTTCAGTATTTTAATAAAGCTGCTAACCGTATTTTCCCTATTGTTGTTAGCATTTGTTTTAATATTTATATTCAAAGAAAGTACTGCTTTTTTTAAGGAAGTGTCAATATTTAAATTTATAACAGGTAGAACATGGAATCCCCTATCATCTCCAGATAAGTTATCAATATTAAATGTAATACTAGGAACATTATATGTATCTTTTGTTGCTATTGTTATAGCATTGCCCATAGGGGTAGGTAGCGCATTATTATTGTCTGGGTATATTAAGGGTAGAGGAAAAACTATCATTAGAGGAATTATAGATATCCTTGGAGGAATACCTTCTGTAATATATGGATTTATAGGTCTTTTAGTCTTGGTCAAATTCTTCGAGATTAGATTTGGTTTTCCTACAGGCGAATCTGTCCTTGCAGGAGGCATACTACTTTCACTAATGGTGCTTCCATATATAATATCTACTTGTAATGAAACTATGGAAAAGGTATATAATGATCATTTATCATCTTCTCAGGCGTTAGGTGTTTCAAAAAACTATTTCTTACGAAAGATTGTCCTAGCTGAGAGTAAAAAAGGTATAATAGCTGCAACAGTATTAGCATTAGGCAGAGCTATGGGTGAGACTATGGCAGTCATGATGGTTATTGGAAATGCACCTATTACACCTAGATTGCTTGGAAAGGCTCAGACAATACCTTCACTTATTGCATTAGAGATGGGAATGGCAGAAGTAGGTAGCTTACATTATCATGCTCTTTTCGCTTCAGGGTTTGTATTGATGATTATTTTGTTGATAATCAACATAATAGTATATTATGTAAAGAAAAGCATAAGCTTATAAATTTGTGAGGACGATATTATGGGAGAAAAGATTAAGTCAAGTCTATTTAATTTATGGATTATATTAAGTACGATAATAGTGCTTTCCTCCATAGCATTTATATTCATATATATTATAAAAAATGGAGCAGGCTCTATAAACCTTGAGTTCATTTTAGGTAAACCTAAGGGCATACCATTAGGCTCAGAAGGTGGAATATTGCCAGCTATTGTAGGTAGCCTGTTATTGACCCTTATTGCTTGCATATTTGCTACAGTACTAGCTATATCTACTGCAATTTATGTAGTATTTTATTGTAATTCCAAGAGAATAGAAGGGATAGTTCATGTTATAGTACAGTGTATGGCAGGAGTTCCTTCAATAGTTTTAGGTCTTTTTGGCTACACACTATTGGTAGTTAATTTAAAACTGGGGAGATCACTATTATCAGGAGGAATAACTCTAGGAATAATGATATTTCCTTTTATACAAGTAAGGGTAGAAAAGACATTGAGAGAAATCAGCACTTCTCTCATTAATTCCTCCTATGCTCTTGGCGTGTCAAAGTCATACACTCTTTTTAAACTAGTGCTACCTATGTGCAAATCAGACATAGTATCAGCTATAACACTGGCAGGAGGCTTTGCAATGGGAGCTGCTGCGCCTATAATTCTTACAGCAGCAGTAATATTTGCTCCAATTCCAGAATCCTTATCTTCTCCAGTAATGGCGCTACCGTTTCATCTTTACATACTTACAGGAGAAGGAATATCACTAGAGAAATCATATGCCACTGCATTAGTATTGATAATGCTTTTGTTTATAATTAACTTGTTGTCATTATTGACCCTAAATAGGAAATACAATAGAAATATTTAGTGAACATTTGCAGGATACGACTATAATTCTTAGCGAAGGCAGATATAAAATCCGTTAAGCAATTATGCTAAGGTAAGGCCAGCATACGCTGGCATAAGGAGTTACAACGAAATCAAAGATTTCTGTAACTCCATTAAGCGTAGCGAGTTTGCAAGCTGTAGGATTTTATATCGGAATGAGCTTTAGAATTATTCGTGTCCGAAACCGTGAGCGGATATTTCTATTGTATTTCCTTAACCTTTAACCGAAAGGAGCTGAAATAAATGGATATAATTGAATTAGCATCCTTAAATGCATACTATGGAAATAAAAAAATACTAAATAATATAAATATGAAAATCAAGAAGAATAAAATAACTGCTATAATAGGTCCATCAGGCTGTGGTAAATCTACCCTACTAGCTGCTTTAAATAGAATGCTTGAAGAAAACGGTGGAAATGTTCAAGGCGACATAATATTTGATGGGGAAAATATATTTTCTTACCCAAAAGAAGATGTGCGAAAAAGAATAGGAATAGTTTTTCAAAAGCCAGCTCCTTTTCCTATGTCTATATATAAAAATCTCACATATGCTCCTGTGTATTATGGAATTAGGAATAAAAAGAAGCTAGACGAGATAGTACAAAACAAGCTTAAAGTATCAGGGCTTCTTGATGAAGTAAAAAATGATCTGGATATGTCTGCGTTGAAGTTGTCAGGAGGGCAACAACAAAGGCTTTGTATAGCTAGAGCACTTACAGTAGAGCCAGAGGTTCTACTATTAGACGAGCCTTGTTCTGCACTAGATGTGAAAAACACAGCTAATATTGAAGATATGCTTTTAAAGCTTTCAGATAATTATACTATAATCATAGTCACACATAATCTACAGCAAGCTAAGAGAATATCAGATTATACAGCATTCATACTGGATGGAGAGCTTATTGAGTATGATGAAACCGAAAAGATATTTAATAACCCAGAGGATAAAAGAACAAAAGAATATATCGAAGGAATATATGGTTAATGGGGAGGAATTAAATGTTAATTTATAACATACCTGGTAGAGACAGAATAGAAATAGAAAATGTTGTATTTGATTATAATGGCACAGTTGCTGTAGATGGAAAACTTATAGATGATGCAAGAGAGCTAATACTAAAGTTAAAGGAATATGTGAATATATACATTCTAACAGCTGATACCTATGGAACAGTAGAAAGCCAATGCAAAGAGCTAGGAGTAAAGGTAGCCACATTCCCAAAGGAGATGGCTAGCCTTTCTAAAAAGGAGATAGTAGAAGGTCTAGGTCCAGAAAAGACTATTTGTGTTGGAAATGGATTCAATGATATAGAAATGTTTAAAATATGTAAGATATCAGTGGCTGTTATGGAAAATGAGGGATGTAGCGGAAAGTTATTATCCTATTCAGATATAGTGACTAAGTCTATAAAGGATGCTATAGAAATCATTTTAAGCGAAAATAGGATGAAGGCCACATTGAGAAATTAATTTTATAGTATTAGGTCAGAGTACAATCTCTGGCCTTTACTTTTCTATTCATTATTATGATTATGTGTTATAATAACATTTATAGACTATAGTTTAGGAGTGGTTTTTTTGCCAAAAATAAAAGATATAGAGAGAAAACCAAAGCACTGCACCACTATTGGTGGTCAGGCATTAATTGAAGGAGTAATGATGAAAGGGCCAAGAGATATAGCAATAGCTGTAAGAAAGCCTGATAATCAAATAGAGCTAAAAAAAGAACCTATAAAGTCGCCATCTACTAAGTATAAATTTTTGAAGTGGCCATTTATAAGAGGAGTAGTAGGGCTTGTAGAAGCAATGGTTGTTGGCGTGGATTCTCTAATGTATTCAGCACAGTTCTACGAGGAAGAAGAAGTAACTGAACCTGGAAAAATAGACAAGTTTTTTGATAAGCTTTTCAAGGACAATGCAGAAAAAATAGCAATGTATATCTCAGTATTTATTTCTATGGTAATTGGAGTAGGGGTATTTATGCTAGGACCAACACTAATAACAAACCTTATAAAAAGATCAATTGAAGCACCAATAATCCTTAATTTAATGGAAGGATTTATAAGGATATTAATGTTTCTAGTGTATGTAACTGCTATTTCTAAAATGAAAGATATCCAAAGAGTATTTCAGTATCATGGAGCAGAGCACAAGACTATTCACTGCTACGAACATGAGGAAGAGCTTATCGTAGAAAATGTAAAGAAATATCCTATTCTACATCCTAGGTGTGGTACTAGTTTTCTATTTATGGTAATGATAATAAGCATATTAGTATTTTCATTTTTTGGATGGCCAAATCCATTGATGAGATTTTTAATTAGAATTGCTATGCTTCCAGTAATAGCAGGAATATCATACGAAATAAATAGAATCATCGGAAGAAGCAATAGCAAGCTAGCATACTGGCTGTCTTATCCAGGATTATTTGTTCAAAAGATAGCTACAGTAAAAGAGCCAGATGGCCCACAAATAGAAGTTGCTATAGAAGCACTAAAGGGAGTATTAGTTGATGACAAGGAGGCAGACCTTTGGTAAAGGCCTACACAATAGAAGATTTAATTAAGATAGGAATAGAGACTTTAGGAGAAGGGGAATTTAATAATCCCCTTCTTGACTCTCAACTTTTATTATGTCATGTGCTTAATGTTGATAAAATCTATACTTATACACATAAGACTGAAATAGTTGATAGTTATTCTGTGGATAAGTTTTTAAAACTCATTGATAAAAGGAAAAGTGGATATCCTATTCAATATATATTAGGAAAACAGGAATTTATGGGTTTAGACTTTTTTATAAAAGAAGGAGTTCTTGTTCCAAGACCTGATACAGAAATTCTAGTTGAATATATAATAGACATTGTAAATAAAGGATATTTTAAGGGAAAAGACCAGTTAAAAATTGTAGATATCGGTACAGGAAGTGGTGCTATTACATTAAGCTTAGCACATTATTTAAAAAATGTTCATATTTACTCAGTAGATATAAGTGACATTGCTCTCCAAGTGGCTACAGAAAATTCACGAAGATTGGGCTTAGAGTCAAAGGTAACTTTTCTAAAGGGGGATTTATTCGAGCCACTGGATAATCTAGGACTATACAGGTCAATAGACATAATCGTATCAAACCCACCATACATCCCAACAAAAGATATAGAGGAACTACAAAGAGAAGTAGCCGAATACGAGCCTAAACTTGCACTTGATGGAGGAGAAGATGGACTAGACTTTTACAGAAGAATAGTAAACGAGTATGATAAGTATCTTTCTGAACGTGGAATTTTAGCAATGGAAATAGGTTATGACCAAGGGCCTGCCATTAAAAAACTACTAGATTTAAAGGAGCAGGCGACAAGAGAAGAGACAAGGGGACAGATCTCCTGTCTTATAGAAGCTGTTACTTTGAGAGAGGCGAATGGGTCTCGGAAAGGATGTAAAAATAACCATCCTCATTGTATAGAGATAATTAAGGATCTTGCAGAACATGATAGGGTGGTGGTTCTAAAGACAATTTAGAGAGACCTGTCATCCTGAGCGTTAAGGAAGGAGTTAGTTTTAGAAAAATAAAATTATAGAGGGATAGTTATGTAATAGTGTAGTAGAAGTTTAGCCATAGTTAAACAATCGCTTAACTACTGTTAAACTCTTATTAAGAGAGATAATGAAAAAATGATAGCATATATTAAAAAATTATGATATAATATTACACTGGACAATTCCGTAGTGATGAGGTGAGAATCGTGTTAGATAAATTGAAGTTTACAGAAGAGAGATATGAAGAATTGAGCAAAAAGATAAGTGATCCAGAGATAATAAATAACATTTCGGAATGGCAAAAATATGTAAAGGAACATGCTGAAATTGAGCCTATAGTATTGAAATATAGAGAATACAACGAAGCTGTTAATCAATTAGAAGATTCCAAAGAAATGCTTAAGGAAAAGTTAGATGATGACTTTAGAGAGCTTGTAAAGCTTGAAGTTGAGGAGCTTACACAAAAATGTGATGAGCTAACGGAAGAGCTAAGGACACTTCTTATTCCAAAGGACCCAAATGACGATAAGAACGTTATAGTAGAGATTCGTGCAGGAGCTGGAGGAGATGAAGCGGGTATCTTTGCAGGGGATTTATTTAGAATGTATACTAGATACGCAGAAAGACAGCGCTGGAAAGTTGAAATGATGAGCTCCAATGATCAAGGTATCGGCGGTTTTAAAGAAGTTATATTTATGATAAAGGGTAAGGGTGCATATAGCAAACTAAAATATGAAAGTGGTGTTCATAGAGTTCAGAGGGTTCCTGCTACTGAATCAAGTGGAAGAATCCACACATCTACTGCTACTGTAGCTGTATTACCAGAGGTAGATGATATAGACATTGAAATCAATCCAGCAGATGTACGTGTTGACGTATACCGTTCTTCAGGTAATGGAGGACAAAGTGTTAACACTACAGACTCGGCTGTTAGACTTACTCACATACCTACAGGTATGGTAGTAGCATGTCAGGATGAAAAGTCTCAGTTAAAGAACAAAGAAAAAGCCTTTAAAATACTAAAGGCTAGACTTTACGACCAAATGATGGAAGAGCAAAATGCAGAAATTGCAGAAACTAGAAGAAATCAAGTAGGAACTGGAGATAGAAGCGCAAAAATAAGAACATACAACTTCCCACAAGGAAGAATCACAGATCACAGAATAAATTTAACTGTATATAAACTAGAAGCATTTCTAGACGGAGACATAACTGAAATGCTTGATGCACTAATAACAAGTGCCCAAGCAGAAAGACTTCAACAAGCAGAATAAAAAAGTCAGACTTAGCTAAGATTACTGAGAAAGTTTTCTTCTGTCATCTTGAACGTTGTCGAAGGAACTCTCATGTACTAAGAACATGAGATTCTTCGACTACGTCTTAGAATGACAGGTAGAAGAATTTAGAACTTTTAGTAGCCTTGTATAGTCTGACTGTTTTTTTATCAAAAACTCTAACCTGTTCTCTATCTTACAAACTCATCGACACCACAATCCCAATAATAAATCCAACAACAATACCTAAACTCGATGCCCTGCCACTATGTAATGACTTAGCATCTGGAATCATTTCTCCGCAGGTTATATAGAGCATAGTTCCACCAGCAAAAGCTAAGCACAACCCAATTAAAAAATTTGATACACTTCCCAATACTGCTCCTATAAAGGCACCTATACCAGTAGGTATTCCAGCCATAACAGTTAAAAATATCACCTTTACAGTAGAGGAGCCGCTTAATCTTAGTGGAGCAGCCATGGCTAACCCTTCGGGAAGGTCATGTAATGCAATTATTATAGCCATAGTTATACCCATCTTAGAAGTGTACATATATCCAGAGCCTATGGCCAAGCCTTCAGGAAAATTATGTATAGCTATGGCTATTCCTATAAGAGCACCGGTTCTAAAAAAATGACTCTTAGAACTAGATGGTTTTTTATTTTTATTATCAGGAAAAAACTTTTCAATAAACACTACGACAATAACTCCCAGAAGTATACCTAGTATTTCTGTTCCTAAGCCAGCTATATTATAAGCCTCAGGGAGAAGATCAAATGCAACTACACTTAGCATGAGACCACTAGTAATTCCAAAAAGAACCCCTAAAAATTTTGAGCTAGGTTTAACTATAAATAAAGATATCAAACCGCCTAAGCCAGTCCCAATAGTACCTACAAGTGTACCAATAATAGTAATCACCACAACTTCAGTCAAACATATCACTCCTTGTCATAAAAATGTATGTATTGAAACCTAATCTATATTGCACTTTAAATTCATAATGAAACAGCTTTCACGAGAGCCTTTAAAATCAAAATTTGAACTATAGAGTGTTAACACTGTATTTTCTGTTGAATTATTTGTAAAGCTAATATAATATATATTTTAAGAAAGTAGATAATAGAATTGTAAAGAGTGAATATCAGTTGACAATTCTTAAGAAAACTAAGAAAATACCAGTAGCTAGAACAGATATTTATCCAGCTAAACTAAGGAAAGGAATTAGCAATGAAGGGAAAAAATACTACAACATTAACAAAGATATTAACAATAGATCCATCACATCCAGAAATAGATAAAATTTTAGAGGCAGCAAAAATAATCAGCGATGGTGGAACTGTAGCATTTCCTACAGAAACCGTATATGGTTTAGGTGCAAATGCATTAGATGAAAAAGCCATAGAAAAAATATTCACAGCTAAGGGCAGACCTCAAGACAATCCTTTAATAATTCATATAAGTGATGTTACTCAGCTACAAGAGCTTGTAGAAGACATACCACAGCATGCCTACATACTAATGGAAAAATTCTGGCCAGGACCTCTGACCTTAATTTTTAAAAGGACCAATAAAGTCCCGGACAGAATAACAGGGGGCTTATCCACAGTAGCCATAAGGATGCCAGCTCATAATATAGCATTAGAGCTAATAAGACATTCACAGCTTCCTATAGCGGCCCCAAGTGCCAATACTTCAGGTAAACCAAGTCCTACAAATTCTTCACATGTAATGAATGATTTATCAGGTAAAGTCGATATGATAATAGATGGAGGGAATACAGGAGTAGGTCTAGAATCTACGGTTCTAGATATTTCTGGAGATGTACCTACTATATTAAGACCAGGTGGTATCACTATTGAAGACTTATTAGACGTTTTGCCTAAGGTAGAATATGATAAAGCCATTGAGATGTCTAATGAAAACATAATACCAAAATCACCTGGACAGAAATATAAGCATTATTCACCAGATGCAAATATGATTATAGTCAAGGGAAATGTAGAGGAAATTGTGAAGAAGATTATGAAATTATGCAAAGAATATGAAGCACAAGGAATGAATGTAGGAATAATGGCTACAAAACAAACCTTTGATAAATATGAAAATGACAATATACTAGTAGTTGGAGATAGGAGTTTTCCGGAAACCATAGCATCAAATCTTTTTAATGTTTTAAGGAGGTTTGATGAAAAAAAGGTTGATATTATAATAGCTGAAGCTGTAGAGGAGAAAGGCATCGGAATAGCTATAATGAATAGAATGAAGAAGGCAGCAGGAGGTAAAATGATATGAATGTTCTTTTCGTGTGTACTGGAAATACTTGTAGAAGCAGTATGGCTGAAGGTCTATTTAGACATATGATAGATAAAAATGGCTTAGGAAATGAAATAAATGTAGAGTCAGCAGGAGTATTTGCAGAATCAGGTTCTTCTGCATCAAATCAGGCTATTGAAGCCATGGAAAAACACTCCGTTGACATATCTAATCACAAATCTAGGCAACTTACAAAAGAAATGATTGATAAGGCAGATTTAATCCTCACTATGACTAATAGCCATAAAAGAGCAATAATATCTATGAACGACAAGGCCTTAGACAAAACATTTACTTTAACTGAATATGCTTATGGAAATAATAAGAGCACTGATATTGTGGACCCGTTTGGAGCTCCTGTACAGGTATATGAAGAATGCTTAATAGAGATAAAGAATGCACTTAATGTTATAATAAAAAAACTAATAGAAAAAAATAAGGAGGAAAAATAAATGAAAATTGCATTAGGCTGTGATCACGCAGGATACGAACTTAAAGGATATATTAAAGAATACTTAGATAAAAAAGGTATAGAATATGTAGATTTTGGAACAAATTCTATAGAGTCGGTAGACTACCCAGAATTTGGTGAAAAAGTTGCTGAGGCAGTGAAAAGTGGTGAGTGTGATAAAGGAATTGTTTGCTGTGGTACTGGAATAGGGATATCAATTTCCGCTAATAAAGTTCCAGGAATTAGGTGTGCTTTATGCAGTGACTGTTATTCTGCAAGGATGTCAATTGAGCATAATAACGCTAATGTACTAGCGATTGGAGCCAGAGTAATTGGAAAAGATTTAGCTCTTGAGATTATAGATACATGGCTTAAAGCAGAATTCCAAGGTGGAAAACATGAAAGAAGAGTAAATAAAATTAGAGACATAGAAAGCAAGTATGTGATATAATACTACAGACTATGGAAAAGAGAGATCCTTTTGAGACTTTAATTCCTGCCATAGTGTAATAATTAGGAATACCTTTGGCTTTAGGCTTTTAGATGACTAAGCAGATGTCATCATGAACGATAGTGAAGGATCTGACTTGTTTAAGAGCTAAAATAATATGAGAGGAGAGATGTACGTGAATAGAGTTATAGTTATGGATCATCCATTGATTAAGCACAAACTAACATTTATAAGAGATAAAAATACTGGACCAAAAGAGTTTAGAGAATTGGTAAAAGAGGTTGCAATGCTTATGGCATATGAGGTTACTAGAGATTTACCTCTTGAGGATATTGAAATCGAGACTCCTCTTACGAAAACAACATCACAGGTAATAGCTGGTAAAAAACTTGGAATAGTACCTATATTGAGAGCGGGACTTGGAATGGTAGAAGGACTATTAAATTTATTGCCAGCGGCAAAGGTTGGACATATTGGACTTTATAGAGATCCAGAAACTCTACAGCCTGTAGAATACTACTGTAAGCTGCCATATGATGCAGTAGAAAGGGAGC
Source organism: Proteiniborus sp. DW1 (assembly GCF_900095305.1). NCBI lineage: Bacteria > Bacillati > Bacillota > Clostridia > Eubacteriales > Proteiniborus > Proteiniborus sp. DW1. The sequence continues at coordinate 48,981 of NZ_FMDO01000005.1, forward strand.
TAATACTATTAGATCCAATGCTTGCAACAGGTGGTTCAGCAAGGGCAGCAATTACTTTCCTAAAGGATAGAGGGGTAACAAATATTAAGCTTATGTGCTTAATAGCTGCTCCTGAAGGAATAAAGGCTGTACACGAGGTACATCCTGATGTGGATATCTTTGTGGCAGGAGTAGATGAAAAATTAAATGACCATGCATATATTCTTCCAGGACTAGGAGATGCAGGAGATAGATTGTTTGGGACAAAATAAAGATGGGGGAACCCATCTTGTTTTTTTACGTCAAAGAAGTAATACAATTGGAAACTGATAATTATTAATTATTAAGGAGAATTATGAATTAAAGGTTTTAAGAATTGAAAATATTGTTATACTGAGATGTAGGAGGGCTGGTTTCCATGCCAACCCATTAGTTCTATTATTAAAAAGGGGGCAGTTACATGAGACCATCATGGGATGCTTATTTTATGGAGATAGTAAATGTAGTGAAAAAAAGATCAACCTGTATTAGACGACAGGTTGGGGCGCTTATAGTTTTAGATAAAAGGATTCTGTCAACAGGCTATAATGGAGCTCCTACAGGATTAAAGCACTGTTCAGAAGTAGGATGTTTAAGAGATAAACTTGGAGTGCCATCAGGTCAAAGACACGAGCTGTGTAGGGGACTACATGCTGAGCAAAATGCTATAGTACAGGCTGCAAATTCAGGTGTCAGCATAAAGGGTGGTACAATATATGTAACGAACCAACCATGTGTACTATGTGCAAAGATGATAATAAATGCGGGAATTATAAGAGTAGTCTTTAGTGGAGAATATCCTGATGAATTGTCTACAGAAATGCTCAAGGAAGCAGGGGTAGACCTAATAAAGATTGACTAATCTTGCTAATTAGAGTAAAATCAGAGTTAGGAAATATACTTATCAAGCAATATTTACCATAATTCAGCTTGGCAATATATCAAGCCTGATCCGAAAGAAGAGGAGTGTTAATTATGACTAATTATTATATAGTCTTTCTTATACCAATAATATTATCCTATCTACTTACACCATTGGCTAAATACACAGCAAAGAAAATTGGAGCCATTGATGTGCCTAAGGATGATAGAAGAGTTCACAATGTCCCCATACCTAGACTAGGTGGGCTTGCTATTTATTTAGCTACAATGATATCCATGCTTATTTTTTTAGATATTGATAAATCTATAATTTCTATTATGATAGGAAGTACCATAATCGTAATAACAGGAATAATAGATGATGTCAAACCTATGTCGGCAAGGTGGAAGCTAGTATTTCAGATAATAGCAGCAGCAGTTTTAATTATAGGAGATGTTAGAATAGAGTTTCTTGGGAACCCTTTTGTTAAAAATGGAATTATTGACTTAGGTATTTTCTCTATACCAGTAACTATTTTTTGGGTAGTTGGTATTACTAATACCCTAAACCTTATTGATGGTCTAGATGGACTTTCAGCAGGTGTAGGAGCTATAGCAGCTGTATCACTATTCTTTGTAGCAGCAAGTATAGATTATATTGATACTAGTATGGTTATGATAATGTGTGCAATTATAGCTGGTTCAGCCTTTGGATTTCTTCCGCATAACTTTAATCCAGCTAAGATATTTATGGGGGATACAGGAGCCTTATTTTTAGGATATATGCTTTCTGTAGTAGCTGTTGAAGGAGTTATGAAAAGTGTGGCAACCATAACTATAGTAGTGCCTATATTAGCTTTAGGTCTGCCAATATTTGATACTACATTTGCCATAGTCAGAAGACTTATTAACAAAAGACCCATATCAGAAGCAGACAAGGGCCATGTTCACCATAGACTATTGGATAAAGGACTTAGTCAAAAGCAAGCAGTTTTAATACTTTATATAGTAAGTGCTGTATTTGGTACATCAGCGGTACTTATGGCTGGACTAAGGCCTGAATATGGAGTAGTAGTTGTAGGTATAGTTCTGACACTGGTATTTTTAGGAGCTGTAAGATTTGGGATTATAGGAGTTGTTGATATCAAGAAGAAGAATAGAGAGAAAAGATAGGAGCATATAAACATGAAGAAAATAAAAGTTCTAACTGTTTTTGGGACAAGACCAGAGGCTACAAAAATGTGTGTAGTTGTAAAAAAACTAAATGCAAATCCTTTTATTGAGCATAAGCTTTGTGTAACAGCACAGCATAGAGAGATGCTGGACCAAGTTCTTAATATATTCGATGTAGTTCCTGATTATGACTTAAATATATTTGAAGCAGGGCAAAGTCTTAGTCAAATTACAACTAGAGCCTTAAATGGCCTTGAATCTGTAATAAAGGAGTTCAAACCTGACTTAATATTAGTTCAGGGAGATACTACTACAGTGTTTGCAGGCGCCTTAGCAGCTTTTTATAACAAGGTAAAGGTTGGACATGTAGAGGCAGGGCTTAGAAGCCACAATCTATATTCACCTTTTCCAGAAGAAGCTAATAGAATGCTTACAGGGATAGTTGCAGATTTTCATTTTTGTCCTACAGAGGAAAGTAAGCAAAATCTATTGAGAGAAGGCTATGACCCTAGTAAAATCTATGTGACAGGGAACACTGCTATAGATGCCTTATTAGAAACAGTATCTGACACCTATGTATTTGAAGATGAGTTTTTAAATAAATTAGATTATAAAAATAAAAAAATAATATATATGACTTGCCATAGAAGTGAAAACATAGGAAAACCTATGGAAGATATATTTACTGCTATGTCTCATATAATAGACAAAAATCAAGACGCAGAATTAGTTTTTCCAATGCACTTAAATCCAAAGGTAAGAGAAATCGCCTATAGGGTATTAAGGGATAAACCTAGGATACATCTTATGGAACCTTTAGACTATGAAGCATCAGTTAATATGCAGGCGAGATGTTATCTTGTAGTTACAGATTCTGGAGGATTGCAAGAAGAGGCGCCTACATTAGGTAAGCCTGTTCTAGTAGTTAGAAGAGAAACAGAAAGACCTGAAGGAATAAAAGCAGGTACAGCTAGGCTTATAGGTGTAGAATATGAAAATGTATTTAATCAGATAGATTTGCTTTTAAATAATAAGGAAGAATATAATAAAATGGCTAATGCAGTAAATCCATATGGAGATGGACATGCAGCTGAGAGAATAGTGGAAATCATAGTAAGGCAATTGAAAAGTGCTAACTACTAATCAAAGATTAATAATAGAAAATTAAGAGTTTTATTGAGACGGCCCCTGGTCGTCTTTTTGTTTAACATCATGTTAGTATGAACAAAGGGAAGGGGATCTCTTATACATTTGAACTTCTAATTTTAACTATTAATCTTTATTAATGTATAATCCTTAATTACAAATGGAAGGATTCCAGATATAAAATGTAGAATATATTATACACTATCTTTACAATAGTAGGTATTAGAGGGTGAGATTGTGGAGTCTAAAGATATCTTAAATAAAACCAAGGAAGAAGAAGCCATTCAGTATGAATTAAAAAAGCTAGCACAAAGCCTAGATGTCATGAAGGACATATTAGATCATGAGTATCAAGGTATGGTTCTTGTAGACACTGAGGGGAAAATTCTTAAATTTAACTATGAAAAGTTAATGGGTATAAAAGAAAAGGATGTAATAGGAAGGCATGTGGATGAAGTCATAGATAATACAAGGCTACCTATAGTCATTAAAACAGGAAAAAAAGAAATAAATGATATTCAAAAGATACAGGGCAAGGACATGATAGCTACTCGTATTCCTGTAGTAAAGGATGGAAAGGTAATAGGAGCAATAGGGAGTGTAGTTTTTAAGGATGTTAGGGAGCTTAAGCCTCTGATTCAAAGAATAGAAACATTTGAAAAGACCTTCAATAAATACAAAGGCGAAATTAAAAAGATGCACGAAGCTACTTATTCATTTGACCATATAATAACTCAGAGTAAAAGAATGAACCATCTTAAGGAAGTAGCTAAGAGAGCAGCTGAAAGCAATTCTACAGTATTGATTCAAGGAGAAAGTGGAACGGGTAAGGAATATTTTGCTCATGGAATTCATAAAGCCAGCCATCGAAGATATGGAGCCTTTGTACGGATAAATTGTGCAGCTATACCTAAGGAGCTTTTAGAGGCAGAGCTTTTTGGATATGAAGAGGGAGCTTTTACAGGAGCTAAAAAGGAAGGCAAGTTAGGAAAGCTGGAAATAGCCAATGGTGGTACAGTACTACTAGACGAAATAGGAACCATGCCACTTGAAATGCAAGCAAAGCTACTTAGGGTTTTAGAAGAAAGAGAATTTGAAAGGATAGGTGGTACAGAGAGAATAGGACTAGATATACGAGTGATAGCCTCAACAAATGAAGAATTAGAGGAAGCTATAGTTAAAGGAAAGTTTCGGCAAGACTTATATTATCGTCTTAATGTCATAAGAATAAATGTCCCACCTTTGAGAGAAAGGTTAGATGATATACCTCTTCTTACTAGACATATGATAAAAGATTTATCTAATAGAATTGGGGTAGATTCTAAAGAAATAGCTCCTGAAACTATGGATATTTTACAGAGCTATAGTTGGCCTGGTAATGTAAGGGAGCTTAGAAATGTATTAGAATCAGCTTTGAACCTTGTAAAAGGAAAAGTAATTTATCCTGAGCATTTGCCTGAACATATGGTACAACATTCATGTAAAGAGAAAATAAATGCAGAAGAAGGACTTTTACTTAAGGATATAGTAGCACAGGCTGAGATAAAAGCCATAAAAGAAGCACTCAGGAAAGCTAAAGGAAGCAGAACAGAGGCAGCAAAGATGCTAGGTATTCACAGAACAGCTTTGTACAAGAAGCTAGGTGCATATGGGTTGGACATTACAAAACTATAATTAAAAATTTATCATAATAAAAATTAAGAAATAAGAATTAACAAATGAAAAGCTATGGCAAACTATTGTTTGACTACTGCTAGGATAATCTTAAAACAAACAGTACTAATTTATTGAGGAAGCTACCAATAGATGTAGCCAGACTTCTACAAAGAATCTATTTTTGTAGAAGTCTGGCTACATCTATTTTTGTTGAATTATACCCTTTAAGTCAAAAGGAACCTGAAATATTGTAGATAATTTTCTACAATATTTAAATTTTCTGACAATTAACATTCGAATACAAATTTGCAGATTTGATTATGATATTGGAAATAAGCCATTTTTAATAAACATCAGATATTGGCACAGAGATTGCTATATAAAAAGATATAACACAATATAAAGGAGGGCTTTTCAATGAGAGAAGTAGTAATAGTTGGTGCAGCTAGAACACCAATAGGAAGCTTTGGAGGTGCATTTACTTCACTGTCAGCAATTGATTTAGGTGCAATAGCAGCTAAAGAAGCGATAAAAAGAGCAGGTATCAAGCCTGAAGACATTGATGAAGTCATCATTGGAAACGTTCTATCAGCAGGACTGGGACAAAATCCAGCAAGACAAGTAGCAATAGCTGCAGGGCTACCAGACACTACACCTGCAACTACAATAAACAAAGTATGTGGTTCAGGACTAAGATCAGTTAGTATGGCGGCTCAGTTTATTATGCTAGGAGACGCAGATGTAGTGTTAGCAGGAGGAACAGAAAGTATGTCAAACGCTCCTTATCTAATACCAAGTGCAAGATGGGGACATAGAATGGGAGACGGTAAGGTAGTAGACTACATGGTTCACGATGGATTAACTGATATATTTAACAATTATCACATGGGAATAACAGCAGAAAACATAGCTGAACAGTGGAAGCTAACAAGAGAAGAGCAAGATAATTTTGCATTAGAGAGTCAATTAAAAGCAGAAAAAGCACAAAAGGAAGGAAAATTTAAAGATGAAATAGTTCCAGTAGAAGTACCACAAAGAAAAGGTGATCCAATAATAGTAGCAGATGATGAATATCCAAAACATGGTACTACTATAGAAAAACTAGCAAAACTAAGACCAGCATTCAAAAAAGACGGAACAGTAACAGCTGGAAATGCATCAGGAATTAATGACGGAGCAGCAATGCTAATAATCATGTCAAAAGAAAAAGCAGATCAACTAGGACTAAAGCCATTAGCAAAGATAAAATCCTATGCATCAGCAGGAGTGGATCCAAAGATAATGGGATATGGACCTGTACCAGCAACTAGAAAAGCACTAGAGAGAGCAGGTTTAACAGTAGATGAACTAGATCTAGTAGAAGCAAACGAAGCATTTGCAGCACAATCACTATCAGTAGTAAAAGACTTAGGATTAAATCCTGAAAAAGTAAACGTAAATGGTGGAGCTATAGCTCTAGGTCATCCAATAGGTGCATCGGGAGCTAGAATCCTTATATCCTTAATCTATGAAATGGAAAGAAGAAATGCGAAAACAGGTCTTGCAACACTCTGTATAGGTGGAGGACAAGGAACAGCGGTTATAGTGGAGAGATAAGGCTAAAAGATAATTGAAAATAAAAGATTGAAAATTAGAAAAGATAGTGGAATTGAGAATAAAAGGTGAGATTTCTTACGTTTGTCCGGAATGACAATCAGTTTGTCATCCTGATTAGGAGAAGGTTCTTTCTTTTAGAATTATTATGATAACTTTATCGGAGGTGCAATATGAACAAAATCGTGTCCATGAATGAAGCTTTAGAGCATGTTAAAGACGGTATGACAGTAATAATAGGAGGATTTCTTGGAACAGGTAATCCTCACAAGATTATCGATGCTCTTCTAGAAAAAGGTGTTAAAGATCTTACTATTATTGCTAATGATACTGCATTCCCAGAGGTAGGCATAGGTAAATTAATAGTAAATAAAAGAGTTAAGAAAGCAATAGTATCTCACATAGGCACAAATCCAGAAACAGGAAATCAGATGAATGCAGGAGAATTAGAAGTAGACCTTGTACCACAGGGAACTCTCATAGAGCAAATTAGAGCAGGTGGAGCAGGTCTAGGAGGATTCTTAACACCTACAGGAATAGGTACAGTAGTAGAAGAAGGAAAAAGAAAAATTGAAGTAGATGGAAAAGAATATCTGCTAGAGAAACCATTAAAGGCAGATGTAGCATTGATATTTGGTTCTATCGTAGATAAGAAAGGAAATATCTTCTTCAATAAAGCTACAAGAAACTTCAACAAATTTGGTGCAACAGCTGCTGAAGTAGTAATAGTTGAAGCAGAAAAAATAGTAGAGGTTGGAGAAATAGATCCAAACGTAGTCGAGGTTCCAGGACTCTTCGTAGACTATATAGTTAGGGGGGATGAATAATGGATAAAAATATGATAAGAGAAATTATAGCTAAGAGAGTAGCAAAGGAGCTAAAAGACGGTGATGTTGTAAACCTTGGTATTGGCTTACCTACTCTTGTTGCTAACTATATTCCAGAAGATATAGATGTAACATTCCAATCAGAAAATGGCTTTGTAGGCTTAGGTCCAGCTCCTGAGCCAGGACAAGAAGACAAAGATCTTGTAAATGCAGGAGGACAACCTGTAACTATAAAACCAGGTGGAGCATTTTTCGATAGCTCAATGTCATTTGCAATAATTAGAGGAGGCCATGTAGATGCCACAGTGCTTGGTGCCCTTCAAGTAGACCAAAAAGGGAACTTAGCAAACTGGATGATTCCTGGTAAAATGGTGCCAGGAATGGGAGGAGCTATGGACCTAGTAGTTGGGGCAAAGAAAGTCATAGTGGCAATGGAGCATACAGCTAAAGGCAATCCAAAAATATTAAAAGAATGTACTCTTCCATTGACAGCGGCAGGAGAGGTTAATTTAATAGTCACAGAGATGGCAGTTATAGAAGTGACAGAAAAAGGATTAGTTCTTAAAGAATTAGGGCCAGAAGCAACAGTAGAAGATGTAATTGCAGCAACAGAAGCAGAACTAATTATCTCAGAGGACTTAAAAGTAATGAATATTTAAACCTCTAAGTGGGCAAGAGACATTTAAGTTCCTGATTATATTCCAGTCATACTGAGCGTTAGAGAAGAATCTCTCTATTAGATTCTTCGCAACGTTCAGTATGATAATTTCATTTACTATCTTGTCTCGAGCTTGCTATTAATAAAAAGAAGGAGAGATAGTATGTTCAAAAAAATTACAAATGGCTGCGTTGCACTTGTGCAGAGGTACCTTCCAGATCCGTTCTTATTTGCTGCAATTCTTACTATTCTTGTTTTTATCTTAGGTATTATCGCTACAGGTCAAGGACCACTACAAATGGTAGTGCACTGGGGTAACGGTTTTTGGAGTTTACTTCTATTTTCTATGCAAATGGCGCTTGTATTGGTTACAGGACACACACTAGCTAGTGCACCAGTAATTAAAAGAGGACTTTCTAAGTTAGCATCGTTCTGTAAAACTCCAGGTCAAGCAATACTTGCGGTTTCACTAGTTTCTGGTATTGCATGCTGGATTAACTGGGGATTTGGACTAGTTGTCGGGGCATTATATGCTAGAGAATTAGCAAGACAAGTAAAAGGCGTTGACTACAGACTTTTAATCGCGGCTGCTTATTCAGGCTTTTTAGTATGGCATGGTGGAATATCAGGTTCCATACCACTTTCACTAGCTACAGATGCACAAGAATTAGCAAAGGTTACTTCTGGTGCAGTTACAGAAATAATACCAACAACTCAAACAATATTTGCACCATTCAATTTAATCATTTCCGCTATTCTTATAATCACATTACCATTAATAAATAAAGCAATGCATCCAACTCCAGACAAGGTTTTTGCTGTAGACCCAGAGCTATTAACTGAACCTGAAGAGGAGACTGCTGTTGCAAAAGAAAACATGACTCCTGCAGAAAAAATGGAAAACAGCCCTGTTCTTTCGATGATAATAGGCTTACTTGGTCTTTCATATATTGTTTATCATTTTAGCACAAAAGGTTTTGACTTAAATCTAAATATAGTTAATTTAATATTCTTGACTCTAGGAATAATACTTCACATTACACCAAGAAGATACTTAAATGCATTAGGGGAGGCAGCTAAAGGAACTGGTGGTATTATACTGCAATTCCCATTCTATGCAGGTATAATGGGTATGATGACCGGTGGAAATGCAGAGGGTGTATCATTAGCAGGTCAAATGTCAGAAATGTTCGTAGCCATATCTACACCAAAAACATTCCCACTATTCTCATTTTGGAGTGCAGGATTAGTTAATTTCTTTGTACCTTCAGGTGGTGGGCAATGGACAGTACAAGCTCCTATTATGATGCCAGCAGGATTAGATATTGGAGTACCTGCAGCTAAGACTGCCATGTCCATAGCTTGGGGAGATGCGTGGACTAATATGATTCAGCCATTCTGGGCCCTTCCAGCACTAGGAATAGCTAAATTAGGTGCGAGAGATATTATGGGTTATTGCCTAATAGATTTAATTTATTCCGGACTAGTTATAAGTGCAGTTTTATTGATATTTTAAAAAGATATGGAATTAAAAAATCAGAGGGATTGATATGATACTTCCAAAGTAGACAGTCTAATTAAAAATTAGATTTTTTACTTGGAGGTATTTTTTTATGTTTGGCAAAAACCCTTGCAAAACCATATCAAAATATTATATAGTATCAAATATAGGACAAAATAATAACAGACTAAAATCTGGATTTTGTTACTTATTTAAAAATAGACAAGAATATGCGATTTGTAACTTTTTTATTAAAAGTGGGCAAATCTCCATATGAACTGGGGTGTTTAAAGTTGAAATCAAATGGAAACTCAAAAATTCTACAGAACCTAGTTCTCGTATCTCAAATAGGCATATCAATGCTAGTCCCTATACTAGGAGGGGGCTTATTAGGTACATTTATCGATAAAAAAATAGGTACAGGAATACTTTTTTTTATAATTTTTATTATCCTAGGAATAATCTCGGCATTTGTAACTTTGTTTAAAATTACAGTAGGAAGTAACAAAAGGAAGTGATATAATGAGAATGTTTGAAGGAAATTATCAGCAAAAAATAATAATAAGAGCATTAGTATTAGCACTGATAATTTCAGGAATAATTTTATTAATACTTCCAAATCCTAAACAATACATATATGGGTTAATTTTTAGTACATCAATAAATGTGTTGAATTTTAGACTTATGGGACTTACTTTTGAAAAAGCTGTCAATATGCCTAAAAATAGGGCTGTAGGATACGTAGTGATAAACTATTTTGTAAGATATATAATTTATGGAATAATGTTAACGATTTCTGCGATAGCAGATTATATAAGTTTATATACTGCAATTTTAGGTCTTTTTATGGTGAAAATTGTTATATTATCAAGTCCATTTTATGATATTATATTTAATAAGTCTAAAAAAGAAAATAAAGCTGGTCGCTAATATCCAGCTGATTCTTTGAAGATATAACTACTAACTACTTTTACATGAAAGGAGGTAAGAGACATGGCACCTGGGATTACGTTTACAGCCTTTGGGACACAAATCTATATACATGACAGTGTCGTAAATTCGTGGATTATAGTTATTTTGCTATCAATACTTTCTATTGTTGTAAGTAGAAAAATAAAAAAAGCAAGCATAGAAGAAAAACCTAGTGGACTATTACATGTTATGGAAATTTTTGTAGAAACTATTGAGTCTTTAGTTAAAACTACCATGGGTCCAACTAGAATAGGCTTTGCTCCTTTTATTGGAACACTAGCCTTATATTTAGCCTGTGCTAATCTATTTGGGCTATTAGGCTTCACACCGCCCACATCAGATTATAGTGTCACATTAGCATTAGCAATTATCACAACTGTATTGATTCATTTCTTTGGAATCAAGACAAAAGGAATAGGAAGCTATTTAAAAGGCTTCTTTGAACCTATCCCACTATTGTTTCCTATAAACCTATTAGGAGAGTTAGCAACACCAATTTCATTGTCTTTCCGTTTATTTGGAAACATTCTAAGTGGTGTTATCATTATGTCACTTGTCTACAGTGCTTTAAATAGCATATCAATGGTTATAACACCTTTTGTAGCACCAATTTTACATGCATATTTTGATTTATTCTCAGGTTTAATTCAAACATTTATATTTATTATGCTCACAATGGTAAACATATCTAGTAGTATGGCCGATGAGGAGCCTGAAGGAGCAACAAAATAGTTTCAAATAAAATTAATTATAAAAATATTTTGATATTTAAGGAGGAAATAAAATGATACAAGGAATTTCAAACGAAGCTTTTATATTAGGATGTTCAGCAATAGGAGCAGGCTTAGCACTTATAGCAGGTATAGGTCCTGGAGTTGGACAGGGATATGCTGCTGGTAAAGCTTGTGAGGCTGTTGGTAGACAACCAGAAGCTAAAGGAGACATTATCCAAACTATGCTTCTTGGTCAGGCAGTTGCAGAGACAACTGGTATCTACGGATTAGTTATCGGTATTATCCTACTATTCGTAAGACCACTAATGGGAGCACTATAGAAAATACAAAGAGGTGGGGAATAAAGCCCATCTCTTGTTTCTGCATTCATTGTTAAGACTAAAACATATGGAAAGCCATTTTATATACACTTCATAGCAAGGAAGGGAGGCTTAAAGCATGGATATTCAAATAAATGTATTACCAGATCTGGTCAATTTTTCGCTACAGATAGCAGCGACAATAGTACTATTTTTGGTAATGAGACATTTTTTATTTAAATCAGTTTCAGAATTCTTAGCTGCTAGAAAAGAAAGAATAGCGAAAGACATAGAAGAAGCTAAACTTCAAAGAGAAGAAGCTGAAAATCTAAGAAAAGAATATGAGGCTAGAATAGATGAAGCTAAAAATGAAGCGAGAGGCATAGTAGAATCTGCTAAGAAGAGAGGCGAAGAGCTTAAGGATCAAATCTTAGTGGAAGCAAAAACAGAGGCTAGTAATGTACTAGCTAAAGCAAGAAATGACATAGAAAGAGAAAAAGAAAAAACCATGGCTGAACTAAAGTCAGAGGTTGTTCAAATAGCTATGATGGCAGCAGAAAAAGTAGTTGAGAAAAGCTTAGATGAAAAGGCTCATAAAGATATGATTAAAAAGTTTGTTGATGAGGTAGGGGAAGCACAATGGCAGAATTAGTAGGAAAAAGGTATGCCGAAGCCCTATTTGAAGTTGCTCTTGAACTTAATAAACTTGAAGTATTTAAAGAAGAAATAAAAGCCATATCACAGGTGCTAAATAGCGAGCCTAAGCTAAAAACCATATTTGAGCACCCTAAGCTTTCAAAGGATGAAAAGAAAGACATTATAAACTCTATTTTTAAGGATAGAGTATCACAAGAGATTATAAATCTATGCTATATAGTTATAGATAAAGGTCGAGAGGCCTATTTAACTCAGATTAGTGAAGAGTACACAAAACTATCTAATGAGAGTCAAGGAATAGTAGAGGCCAAGGCTATTACTGCAATTCCTATGGATGAAGAAGAAATGAAGAAGCTGGAAAATCAACTATCTAAGAAATTAGACAAAAAGGTTCTTCTTTCAAATGAAATAGATAGCACCATAGTAGGTGGAGTTCTTGTAAAGATAGGAGATAAAATTATAGACGCAAGTATTAAGGGCAGATTTGAAAAGCTTTACAAGGACTTAAATACGCAAAGAGTAAGAATAGGATAGGGGTGAAGAACTAAATGAATCTAAGACCTGAAGAAATCAGCTCAATTATAAAAGAGCAGATTAAAAGATACGAGAAAGAAATAGATGTTGTAGATGTAGGCACAGTAATTCAAGTTGGGGATGCCATAGCAAGAATTCACGGCCTTGAAAACTGTATGGCAGGAGAGCTTTTAGAGTTCCCTGGTGAAGTATACGGTATGGCTCTTAACCTTGAGGAAGACAATGTAGGTTGCGTTCTTTTAGGTTCTGATGAAAATATAAAAGAAGGTGACACAGTTAAGAGAACTGGAAGAATAGTTGAAGTTCCAGTAGGAGATAGTCTAATAGGTAGGGTTGTAAATGCACTTGGTCAGCCAATAGACGGAAAGGGACCAATAAACACAGATAAATTTAGACCAGTTGAATCAAATGCACCTGGAGTTATTGAAAGAAAGTCAGTTTCTGTACCGCTTCAAACTGGTATCAAAGCTATAGACTCTATGATACCAATTGGAAGGGGGCAGAGAGAGCTTATAATAGGAGATAGACAGACTGGTAAAACAGCCTTAGCAATAGACACTATTATAAATCAAAAGGGACAAGATGTAATTTGTATATATGTAGCTATAGGACAGAAAAGATCTACAGTAGCTCAAATAGTTAACACTTTAGAATCAAAAGGAGCTATGGACTATTCAATCATAGTTTCAGCTACTGCCAGTGAACTAGCACCACTTCAATATATAGCACCTTATGCTGGTGTTGCTATGGCAGAAGAATTTATGTATAAGGGAAAAGACGTACTTATAATATATGATGACTTATCTAAGCACGCAGTTGCATATCGTGCGATGTCATTATTACTTAGGAGGCCACCAGGACGTGAGGCTTACCCTGGAGATGTATTCTATTTACACTCAAGGCTTCTTGAAAGAGCTGCAAGACTTGATGAAAAATACGGTGGAGGTTCTATAACTGCACTTCCAATAATAGAAACACTAGCAGGAGATATATCTGCCTATATACCAACAAATGTTATATCTATAACAGATGGACAGATATTCCTAGAGACAGAGCTTTTCTTCTCAGGACAAAGACCTGCAGTTAACTCAGGACTTTCTGTATCTCGTGTTGGTGGAGCTGCACAGATAAAAGCTATGAAGAAGGTGTCTGGAGGACTTAAGCTTGAACTAGCTCAGTATAGAGAGCTTTCAGCATTTGCTCAGTTTGGTTCAGATCTAGATAAAGAAACTGAGGAAAGATTGTCCCATGGTGAGAGAATTATGGAGATTCTTAAACAACCTCAATATAGTCCAATGCCTGTAGAAAAACAGGTGATGATACTTTATGCAGTTACTAATAAATATCTTTCAGATATTCCATTAGATAGAATAAGGAATTTTGAAAATGAATTCTTAGCCTTTATGGAAAGTAACTATCCACAAGTAGGTAAGGGAATTGTTGAGAAAAAAGAGCTAACAGAGGAAATAGAGAAAGAGCTAGTTAAAGGTATAGAGGAATTCAAGAAAAGCTTTATGTAGGGTTGATTTCTGTGAAGAGGCTGGTTTTGCCAGCCTGTATCCACGCCAGCCCATAGGGCGACCATTGGTCGTCCACCTGTGATTCAAAGAGAAGAGAGGTGATCACACATGGCTCAATCGATGAAGGATATCAAAAGAAGAATCAAAAGTGTTGGTGGTATTAAGCAGATAACAAAGGCAATGGAGCTTGTTTCATCAGCTAAGCTTAGAAAGGCTAGACAAAGACTTGAGATGAGTAGACCTTATTATCAAACACTAGTTAGAAGCATCCAAGAAATTCTTTCATCTACAACCGGAATAAAGCATCCCTTGCTTGAAAAGCGAGAAGTAAAGAATAAGGCTTTTATAGTCATAACTGGAGATAGGGGCTTAGCAGGTGGATATAATGGTAATGTTATAAGACTTGCGGAAAGCCTGATAGGCGACAAGGAGCGAGACGTTATATTAGCTGTTGGACAAAAGGGTAGAGACTACTTTAGAAGAAGAAAATATAATATAGCTGGAGAATTCCTAAATATTTCTGAAGAGCCACACTTTATAGATGCCAGCAGTATAGGTAGCCTTGCCATAGAGCTTTATGAAGAGGGTAAAGTAGATGAAGTAAATATTATATATAGTAGATTTAAAAGCGCAATGTCACAGGAACCAGCAGTGCTAAAGCTTTTACCTGCAGAAGGTATAGGAGAAGAAGAACAGGGTACGAAGACATTAGTAGAATATGAGCCTTCTCCAGAGGTAGTACTTGACTATTTAATTCCTAAATATATCCATAGTGCCATATATGGAGCTTTAATTGAGTCTTCTGCAAGTGAGCAAGGAGCTAGAAGAGTTGCCATGGAAGCAGCCACAGACAATGCAGAAGAGATGATAGAGAACTTAGAGCTAAGCTACAATAGAGCACGTCAAGCATCAATAACACAAGAAATATCAGAAATAGTAGGTGGAGCGGAAGCGCTTAAATAAATAATTGAAAATTTAAAATTTGATCTTGTAACCCTAAGTGTGACGAAGGGTATGTCCGTGAAGGATTTCGCATTTAATGCAATAAGCAAAGGAGTGAAATGAATGGCCGAAAAAAACGTAGGTAAAATAATTCAGATAATCGGACCTGTATTGGATATAAGATTTGACGAAGATAACTTGCCACGTATTCTCAACGCAATAAAGATAAAAGGAAACGGCGTTGAAGTAGTGGCAGAAGTAGCACAACACGTAGGCGACGATACTGTTAGATGTATTGCCATGTCTTCTACAGATGGCCTTGTAAGAGGTATGGATGCAATAGATACAGGAAACCCTATAACAGTTCCAGTAGGAAAAGAAACTTTAGGTAGACTATTTAATGTCCTTGGTGAAGCTATAGATAATGGCAAGCCAATAAAGGCTAAAGAAAACTTCCCGATTCACAGACCAGCACCATCTTTTGAAGAGCAGGAAACAGCAACTGAAATATTTGAAACAGGTATCAAGGTTATAGACCTTATAGCACCTTATGCTAAGGGGGGTAAAATAGGTCTTTTCGGAGGAGCAGGTGTTGGAAAGACAGTTCTTATTCAGGAGCTTATTAATAACATAGCAACAGAGCATGGAGGGCTTTCAGTATTTGCAGGAGTTGGTGAAAGAACTAGAGAGGGAAATGACCTTTATTATGAAATGAAGGAGTCAGGAGTTATTGACAAGACTTCACTAGTATTTGGTCAGATGAATGAGCCACCAGGAGCCAGAATGAGAGTTGCTTTAACTGGACTTACAATGGCAGAATATTTTAGAGATGTACAAGGACAGGACGTACTTCTATTTATAGATAACATATTTAGGTTTACACAAGCAGGGTCAGAGGTTTCAGCGCTACTTGGACGTATGCCAAGTGCAGTTGGATATCAGCCTACACTAGCTACAGAGATGGGAATACTACAAGAGAGAATTACATCAACTAAAAAGGGTTCTATTACATCAGTTCAGGCTGTTTATGTACCTGCTGACGACTTAACAGACCCTGCACCAGCGACTACATTTGCTCACTTAGATGCTACAACAGTTCTTTCTCGTGCTATATCAGAGCTAGGTATATACCCAGCAGTTGATCCATTAGATTCATCATCTAGAATTCTAGATCCATTAATAGTAGGAGAAGAACACTATAGAGTAGCTCGTCAAGTACAAGAGATACTACAAAGATACAAAGAGCTTCAAGATATTATAGCCATATTAGGTATGGATGAGCTATCTGATGATGATAAGATAACTGTTGCACGAGCAAGAAGAATTCAACGTTTCTTATCACAGCCATTTAACGTAGCAGAACAGTTTACAGGTATGCCAGGTAAATACGTACCTATTAGCGAAACTGTAAGAGGATTTAGGGAAATACTTGAAGGTAAGCATGATAATTTACCAGAGTCTGCATTCCTATTTGTTGGAACGATAGACGAAGCTGTTGAAAAAGCTAAGAAAATGGGATATTAGGAGGTGCTATAAATGGCAGGTTTTATGCTAGAAATAGTAACTCCTGATAGAAAGTTCTTTGAAGAAGAAGTAGACATGGTAATCGTAAGAGGTGTAGAAGGGGACCTAGGTATTTTAAAAGGTCGTGCACCATTAGTTACTCCTCTTGATATAGGAAAGATTAAGATAAAACAAGACGGCAAAATAAGAATAGCAGCCATTGCTGGAGGATATGTAGAGGTTGGCAATGAAAAGACAACTATAATCTCAGATGCAGCAGAATGGCCTGAAGAAATAGACATAGATAGAGCAAAGGGTGCAAAGCAAAGGGCTGAAGAAAGGCTAAAAAGAAGAGATAATATAGATGTTGCCAGGGCAGAGATTGCTCTTAGAAAGGCAGTAAATAGAATTAGAGTAGCTGAAGAAAAAGAATAAGTATAAAAAATTAGGTTCAAAACCTCAGAAAATCCTAACAGAGCAAATGGGGAGGTCCTATCCCCTTGCTCTTGACTTGGCGTTCTGTCAAGTCTACGGATTTTCTTTTATTTTTTTACCTCTACGTCAGCATTGCACTAAATATGCTTTTTCTAAATTCAGTTTGTTTCTTAAATAACTGTTTGAATATCTGATCCCTATTACTTTCAAGAATGTTCAAATATTTAAAATCACAGTATAATTTATGTCCAATTTTTAAAGTTTTTACTATTTTTCCTGGGACAATTATCTCTGTACTATCAGCAAAGTTGATTGTTATAGTATTTGCATTATCTAAGATGTTTTTATTTCTGAAATGATTTATATCTACATAAAAACTTAGGGAATCACCGCCTATTTTACTTATGGTAACTCCAGTAGATATTGAATTCTTAAATGTTAACTTTCCATTCAGATCCCATAATAAACTAAAATAACTAGATGATAATATAGGATTTAGATTTAATATATATATATTTCTATTTCCTATATATTTTATAGTTGCTTCAAATTCATATATTACTTTATCAGCTTCTGTATAGAAGGTAGCTTCAATTAGATCTGACATTTGAATTTTATTAGGACAAATAGAATCATCACAATCTATTTTAAACTTATAGCCTAAGTCAGTCTTTGCTAAAGTTCCTCAATTTTGTTAACTTGCTATAATTTTCTTAAAACTTTTATAATTTTTCTATGTATAAAATCCCCTACCAAATGTTAATACTTGAAATAGAGGGAAGGATGGTTACACGGCAAAAATGTTTTGTCCCCCTTTACATTTTTGCTTATTTGAGTCCTTTCCTCGATTTGTCTAGATAAGGGAAAATAGCTAAGCAGTAGTTGGATATTAGTTAAACAGTCGCTAAACTATTTCTACAATACGGCTAAGCTATAGTTATAATGGAGGGCAGAACATGAAAATTATAAAAAACTTTTTATTAATTGGGCTTATAGTAATACTGACATTTATTAATTCTACATATGCAGAAAAAGAAAATCTTAAGGATGAAGGACTATTAGTAAAAGTCTTTGAAGAAACAGGAGCAGATTTTTCTAGCCTTAACCTCAATTTTAATGGTATAATAAACGAAGTATATAAGGATGACCAGCACTTAAAAGTCATGATACAAGATATTTTAGGTAAACTAGACTTAACTGAGCTAGCAATAAATCCACATAATGGAGAAGAATACTTAAGTTCTCATACTGAAACCTTTAATAGCTCACATCTATTTGCATATGGGAAAGACAAAGATGATAATAACATAACAATAATACTGTATTCTTACTTGGATAAGGAAAAAAATAATGCAGAAACTAGTATTGTAGTAGATGTTTCAGTTTATGGAGATTATGATGAAACTGACAAGATTATAAAGAAAATTAATAGTTTGTATAAAAGTTACAACATCAAAGCAGAATTTACCTATTGCATTATTGGCACATTTGAGGGAGAATTGAATAAGAGTGATATGATTAAAAAAATAACAAAAGCGCTTTCTGTAGCAGATGGTTATAAGGTGGAAGGTTTGATAGAAGAAGATATTGTAAGTATCTCTGCTTATTCACCAAACTTAGATAAAATACTATATACAGGAAATAAAAAGATGAATTTAAACATTGCATTGAGCTATAATGAATATGAGGGGAAAACATATATAACTATGGGGTACCCGATTATTACAATAGGATACTAGAGAGACGATTAAAAATTAAAATCAAGAACTGTTATTCTAAGCGAAGGAACCAGTTTTAGAAAATAAGATTGAAAATTGAGAAATTGTCATCCTGAGCTACTAGTGAAGTATCTAATACTTAATATAGGATAGGGGTGTACTAGAAAGTTGCTCAGACAAAAGAACATAAAGGGAGGAACAGACAACGTGCCAAAGATAATTGTTGAAAAGAGCCCAGCTTTAAAAGGCTCAGTAAAGATTAGTGGGGCAAAAAATTCTACATTACCGATTATAGCGGCTTCACTTCTTTCTTCAGAGGTGTGTACTCTTGAAGATATACCAGCATTAGATGATGTAGATGTTATAAGTGAGGTACTTGCATCTTTAGGTGTAGACATAAATAGAGTCAGTAAAAACAGTCTAGAAATCAACTCTTCAAGGATTGCAAATATTGAAGCACCATATGAGTTAATGAGAAAAATGCGGGCTTCTTTTTTAGTAATGGGACCTTTATTGACCAGGATGGGTAGAGCGAGAGTATCTCTCCCAGGAGGTTGTGCAATAGGAACAAGACCTATAGACTTGCATTTAAAGGGGTTTAAGGCATTGGGAGCAAAGATAGATGTGGGTCATGGATATGTGGAGGCTAGTGCAGATAGACTTATAGGAGATAAAATATATCTTGACTTTCCAAGTGTAGGAGCTACAGAAAATATTATGATGGCAGCTACTCTGGCAGAGGGAGAGACCATAATAGAAAATGCTGCAATGGAGCCAGAAATAGTAGATCTAGCTAACTATCTTAATAAAATGGGAGCAGACATAAAAGGAGCAGGCACCAATAATATAAAAATTAAAGGTGTAAAAGAGCTAGGTAAGGTAAGGCACTCAGTGATTCCAGATAGAATTGAAGCAGGCACTTACATGGTAGCAGCAGCAATTACTGGAGGAGATGTTTTAATAGAAAATGTGATACCAAGTCATATTAAGCCTATAATAGCTAAGCTTATGGAAGCAGGAGTAAAAGTAGAAGAAGGAGAAGACAATGTTAGAGTAATTGCTAACAATGGTATTAAAGCAGTTGATGTAAAGACTCTTCCATATCCAGGATTTCCTACTGACATGCAGTCGCAATTTATGGCACTTATGAGTATAGCTGAAGGTACAAGTGTAATGATAGAGACAGTATTTGAAAATAGATATATGCATGTAGATGAACTAAAGAGAATGGGTGCAGATATAAAAATAGATGGAAGAAGCGCAATTATACAAGGTACTAATAGGATGATGGGAGCACCAGTAAAGGCTACAGACCTTAGGGCAGGTGCAGCACTTATATTAGCAGGATTAGTATCAGAAGGAGCCACAGAAATAAGCGATATATACCACATAGATAGAGGGTATACCGACATAGAACAAAAGCTTGCTAACTTAGGAGCCAAAATATATAGGAAAGAAGATTAAAAAACGAGGGCAACCTCGTTTTTTAATTCCCCTACTCTTCTACTATTGTTTGACTGCTGGAAAAGTTATTGGCTGATCTTGCACAAACTTTTAGGTTTTGGCAGGAATTTTCTTCACTTTGTAGAATAAGATTTAGTATGTGCAGTATAATATGCAAAAAATAAAATGCAAGAGGAGGATGTTAAATGAACTTAAAGAAAACAAGAATTCTAAGCCTATTAGTAATGCTTACGATGGTACTAGGGCTAGTATTTGCTCCAATAACAGGAGCGTATGCAGAGGAAGCAGAAAAAGTAACTGTGGACATCGTTTCTTTTAACGATTTTCATGGTAATGTAACAGATTTAGGTAAAGATATAGGTATGGCAAAAATGATAGCTTACTCTAAAACACTTTTAGAGCAAAACCCTAATACAATATTTGTATCTGCAGGAGATAGCTACCAAGGTACTGCTATGTCAAATTTAACTCATGGTAAGCCTGTAACTGCAATGATGAAGGCTATGGGTGTTGTAGCTTCGGCAGTAGGAAATCATGAGTTTGACTGGGGAGCAGAACTCATACCAGGTTGGGCAGAGGAAGGTGGATTTGATTTCCTAGCTGCTAATATTATAGACAAAACAACTGGAGAACCAGTAGAATGGGCAAAACCATACAAAATAGTTGAAGCAGGCGGAATTAAAATAGCTTTAATAGGTTTAGCACATCCGGAAACTACTACTCTAGCAAAAGCTGAGTATGTAGAAGGGTTTGAATTTACTGATCCTGTAGAAGCAGCTAAAACTTGGATTGAGTTCTTAGAAGCAGGTAAAGCAGAAGAAGGTATTCCAGATGTTATTATAGCACTTACACATCTTGATTCTGAACAAGATTCAGAAACTAAAGTAGTTAAGGGTAGTGTTGAAGAGATAGCATCAGTAGAAGGAATAGATGGTATTATTTCTGGACATAGTCACTTAATAGTAGCAGGAGAAATTAATGGTGTTCCAATAGCTCAGGGATACAAAAACGGTCGTGGATTAGCAATACTATCCATTGAACTAGGTGCAGATAACAAAGTAGTGAATATAGTAGCTAAGTATGATGATTTAGCAAGCAAAGCAGCTGAAATAGTCCCTGATCCAGAAGGACAAGAGTTATGGGACGCTTTTAATGATGAGTTATCTCCAATATTAGATGAAGTAATTGGTGAAGCAGCTGGTGATTTTACTCATAATAGTAGAGAAGAAAACGTTACACTGCTAGGAAGATGGTCTTCAGAGGTTATGAAAGAAAAGGCTGGAGTTCAAGTAGCTATCCAAAATGGTGGAGGACTTAGAGAAAGTCTAGAAAAAGGTAGCATTACAATGGGGGATATGTATGCAATAATGCCTTTTGACAATCAACTAGTAACTATGGAGTTAAAAGGTTCTGATCTAAAAAAAGCTATTGACCATGGAATAAACCATCCAGATCGTGGGAATGGACAATTTGCAGGACTTATAGTAGAATTTGATAAGAATGCAGAACATGGAAACAGAGTTACCAAAATTACTCTTGAAGATGGTACACCAATAGATATGGAAGAATATTATACTGTTACAACTAATGACTTTCTTATTACAGGTGGAGATGGATATGACTTCTCAAATGCAAGAAATGTAGTAGACACATACATACCAATTAGAGATGTACTAGTAGAAGCTATAAAAGAAGCTAAAGTAATCACACCAGTACCAGTAGACTATTTAATAGAAGCAGAAGTAAAAGTAGAAGAAAAACCAGTAATAGAAGAGCCAGCTATAGAACAACCAGTAGTTGAAGAACCAAAAGCAGAGGAACTAAAAGTAGAAGAACCAGTAGCAGAAGAACCAGCGGCAGCTACTACACAAACATATGTAGTAAAAGCAGGAGATGTTTTATGGAGAATAGCAAGACAATTCGGAACAACTTGGGAAAAACTAGCTGAATTCAATAGCTTAAAAAATCCACATCTAATATTCCCAGGACAAAAAATACTAATACCAGCGAACTAATTTTGAAGGAACGACTATTTTGGTCGTTCCTTTTAAT
>NZ_FMDO01000006.1 GCF_900095305.1 Proteiniborus sp. DW1
TTATTGATGAAGAATTAAGAGCTTTGAAGACAATTAAGAATTACAAAAGAGCTACGACATTAAAAACTTCACGTACGAAGCTTTTAATATATTATTTAAGATGAAACTTAGGTATATATATCTAAAAACTAATATTATTAACAAAATTAGAAGGATTTTTTGGACTTGCTTAGAATAGACTATAGTGTATGTAAAATTTATTAAGGTAAAGGGAGGTAAAAAAATGAACTTTAAAACAAAAAAGCTTTTTAGCTTAATGGTAACCTTTTCATTATTACTAGGTATTTTTGTAACACCAGCTATAGCTAACGAAGAAAACACTATAAAGATTACTATTTTAGGCACAACAGATATTCATGGAAATATTTATGACTGGTCTTATGAAGATGCAGCAGAGAAACCATTAGGATTAGCAAGAATCTATTCAGTAGTACAAAAGGTTAGAGAAGAAAATCCAAATACTTTACTTTTGGATAATGGAGACACATTACAGGGTACAATACTTACAGACGACCTATATAATAAAACTAAGATAGAAGATCCTAATCCAGTTATAGCTGTGATGAATTTCATGGGTTATGATTCAATGACACTTGGGAATCATGAGTTTAACTTTGGATTAAGTTTAATAGAAAAAGCTGTTAAAGAAGCTGAATTCCCAATCCTCTCAGCTAATATATATAAAAAAGATGGAACAAGTTTTGTAGAACCATATGCTATTAAAGAAGTAGCTGGAGTAAAAGTAGGTATATTAGGATTTACACATCCAAATGTACAAGTTTGGGATAAAGATAAAGTAACAGAATTAGAATTCAAAAGTATGGCAGAAGAAGCTAAAAAGTACATTAAGATTCTAAAAGAAGAAGAGAAAGTTGATATAATTGTAGGTACAGCTCATGCAGGGCTTGAAGGAGGCTATCCAGATGGTGGAGACTCTGTAAGAGTACTAATTGAAAAAAATCCAGAAATAGATGCACTAATAATAGGACATGACCATATTAACTTACATGAGGTAATAGGAAATACAGCAGTTGGAGCATCAGTGGATACAGGATTAAATGTAATAAGAATAGATTTAACACTCCAAAAAGAAGGAGATGAGTGGAAGGTAATAGAAAGAACACCATCTCTAATACCAGTGGCAGATTATTCTTCTTCTGAAGAACTTAAAGAATGTGCTAAAGAATATCATGAATCAACATTAGATTTTCTAAAGGAAATAATAGGAGTTGCTACTGATGACTTCCACCCAGAGCCTGAGGTTCCTGGTATTCCAGAAGGTCAAATAAGAGATACAGCCGTAATGGATATAATTAATACAGTGCAACTGAAAGCTACTGGTGCAGATGTTTCAGCAGCTGCATTATTCAAAACAGATTCAAATCTTAAAAAGGGTGAATTAAACTTTGCAGATATATTTAATATTTACAAATATCCAAACACTCTAATAGGAGTTGAAGTAACTGGAGCAGAGCTTAAGGCTTACATGGAATGGTCAGCAGCATACTATAACACATATAGGCCTGGAGATGTAACTATAAGCTTTAATCCAAATATCAGAGCGTATAACTATGACGTGTTTGCTGGTGTAGAATATAACATAGATATATCTAAACCTGCAGGCGAGAGAATAGTAAACCTTAAACTAAATGGAAACGAAGTAAAAGATGATGATGTGATTAAATTAGCTATAAACAACTACAGGTATGACGGGCTAAAAGGAATGGGAATTATTAGTGGGGAACCTTACTTTAATTCTGATCCAAAATCACTAAGAACATACATTGCAGAATATATTTCAGAAAAAGGAACAATAGATCCAGAGGTAGATAATAACTGGAGCATAATAGGTGCAGATTTAAATCATCCATTAAGAGATTATATAATACAAGAAATTAAAGCAGGTAATATCAATATAGAGCCTTCAGCTGATGGCAGAACTCCTAATGTTAAACCAATGAACGTATTTGACCTAGCAGCAGAAGGAAAAATTCCAGCAGAATTATTAAAAGAGCATGGAATAGAAATACCAAGTACAGAAGAGTCTGCAGTAGAGGAACCAGCAGTTGAAGAACCAAAAGCAGAAGAACCAAAAGAGAAAGAACCCGTAGCAGAAGAACCAGCAGTAGCTACTACACAAACATATGTAGTAAAAGCAGGAGATGTTTTATGGAGAATAGCAAGACAGTTTGGAACAACTTGGGAAAAACTAGCTGAATTCAACAGCTTAAAAAATCCACATCTAATATTCCCAGGACAAAAAATACTGATACCAGCGAATTAATTTTGTAGGGCGACCACAGTTGTCGCCCTTTGTTATATTAATAAGGACGGTAAAAACTTCACTAACTAAGACTAAAGCTCTTTAATCAAGATAGAAAATAATCATATTTAGACGAAATATGATGCAATTTGTAGAATTAGAAGGATTTTTTGGACTTGTATAGAATAGACTATATGTATGTACAAATAAAATGTTGGGAGGAAAACTATGAGACAATCTAAAAAGCTATTATCACTATTTTTAGTCTTTGTTATGGTATTTTCAGTATCCATGACAGCTATGGCACAAGACACCTATAATGAAGTAGTAGGCACTGTTACTGAGATTCAAAAATACGGTAATCTTACAATGGATATTGAACCTAAACTTCTATATGATGCAGGCTATGAGTTAGGTGATATCCTAAAAGTAACAGTAGGTGAAAATATTTTAGAGATTCCTTTCTGCACATCCTATAGCGATGTAGATACAGGAAGTTTAGTAGTACGTGATGATCAAAAAAACAACTTACTTGTTGTTGCCATTAATATGGGAAACTTTGCAACTACATACAATGTAAATGTAGGTGACAAAGTAACGTTTTCTCTATTAGAAAAACAAGGCTATATATCAGAGTACTTACTTCGTCAATTAACACGTACAAATCTACGCTCTGATTATGCTACAGATTCAATATATGCTAATTTCCGCAGTATAACAACTACTGGAATCAAGCCAGCAGTTTTATACAGAAGTAGTAGCCCTATAAACAATGAAATAGCTCGTGCAGCGTATGCTAACGGACTAGCTGAAGCTGTGGGTATAAAGACAGTACTTAACCTTGCTGATTCAAAAGAAGAAATTAATAGTTATGTATCAGCAGATGATTTTAACTCTGAATACTATAAATCACTTTATGATGCAGGTAATGTTATAACTCTAAATATGGGAGTTGCAGTAGCAGAAGAAGATTTTGGAAACAAGTTGGCTGAAGGCCTTCGTTTCCTAATAAAAAATGATGGCCCTTATCTAATTCACTGTAATGAAGGTAAAGATCGTGCAGGATTTGTAAGTGCATTATTAGAGGCTCTTATGGGAGCAAGTATAGATGAAATAGTGAATGACTATATGATTACATATGAAAACTATTATAAACTTGAAAAAGATAGTGAACAATATAAAGCAGTAGCAGAAAGCAATATTATTGCTTCCATGACCACAGTTGTTGCTCAATTAGAAAAAGGAGCAGATATTTCTAAAGTTGATTTTGTAAAAGCTGCAGAGAACTACCTTAAGAGAATTGGCTTAACAGAGAAAGAAATAGCGGCTATTAAAGAAAAGCTCTCAGTAGACTCCATATATAAGAGTCCAAGTATAGAAGCAAATGTTATAGAAATAGAAAAGTATGGCCATGCAAAAACAGATTTATTAATCGAAGATTTTAATAAGCTAGGCTTTAAATATGGGGACATGGTAACAGCTATATTTGATAATGGTTTTGTACTTGAAGCACCATATTTAGATGGATACTATGTAGATAGTGGTGCGCCACTAGTTCGTGCATATCCAGGACATACAAATGTCGGTGTATGTATTAACTATGGAAAGCTAAATGAAATAGCTAATGTAGAAGTTGGCGATAAAGTAACTATCATGCTTACTAATCCTGCAGAGTACCAAGTTCAATATGAAATTCGTAAGCTAGAACGTACAAACAACCGTGAAGACTATTCAACTGATGTAGAATTTGCTAACTTCCGTAATATTGTAGTTGGCAATATTGCTGAAGGAGTTCTTTACCGTAGTTCAAGTCCAATAAATAACGAGCTTGGGCGTGCAGCATATTCAGATAAACTTATTAAAGAAGCTAAAGTAAATACAGTTGTTAATCTAGCAGATTCTGTTGAGAATATTGAAAACCATTTAGTAGCAGAAGACTTTGCATCACCATACTATGCAGAGCTTTATAAAAATAATAAAGTATTACCTTTAAATATGGGATTAGCATATACAAGCCCTGAGTTTAAGGAAAGTATTATCAAAGGACTTGTATTCATGTCAGAAAATGAAGGACCATATCATTTCCATTGTACAGAAGGTAAAGATAGGGCAGGATTTTTTGCAGCACTAGTTGAAGCTTTAATGGGTGCATCAAAGGATGAAATAGTAGAAGACTATATGCAAAGCTATATCAACTATTTTGGAGTTGAAAAAGGCACTGATAAATACAATATAATCACTGAGGACGTAATTGCAATGCTTAAGTTTATAGCAGGCTCTGAAGACTTAGAAAATGTTGACCTTGCAACAGGTGCTAAGAGCTTCCTTTTAGCAGGTGGAATGACAGAGGCGCAAATTGAAACATTAAAGACTAAGCTTTCTACACCAATAGCTACTACTGAAGAAGCCGCAGTAGAGGAACCAGTTGTAGAAGAGCCTTTAGTGGAACAACCAGCAGTAGAAGAACCTGTAGTAGAAGAACCAGCAGCAGAAGAACCTGTAGTAGAAGAACCAGCAGCAGCTACTACACAAACATATGTAGTAAAGTCTGGAGATGTTCTATGGAGAATAGCAAGACAATTCGGAACAACTTGGGAAAAATTAGCTGAGTTCAACAGCTTAAAAAATCCACATCTAATATTCCCAGGACAAAAAATACTAATACCAGGGAACTAAAAAACGAGGGCAACCTCGTTTTTTTTGACTCAATTTTTTTCATATAGCTTATCCTACAAGCATAGTATTTAAGTAGGACAGTAAGGATGATTTAACTGCCATTCATAAATCATAAAACAGGGGGATAACACTCATGAAAAACTTTGCTGTATATGTAATCTTTATTCTTTTCATGACTATATTGCTACCACTATTTCTAGTAAAAGGCTGTAATCCAGATAGAGAAGAAAAACCAATAAAAAATGCTCAGCAAAAAATCATAGCAGGTGAGGAGTTAATAAAAGTATACAACACAAAAACAGGTGATACAGAGGAAATGGAACTTGAAGAATATTTAAAGGGGGTAGTAGCTGCTGAAATGCCAGCAGCATTTCACATTGAAGCATTAAAAGCACAAGCCATAGCAGCTAGAACATATGCATTGGCTAGGGTGGAAAGATTCGCAGAAGGACATATCGACCATATAACAGCCCCTCTTTGCACAGGTGTTCATTGTCAAGCATATTTGACATTAGAAGAACTTGGCCAAGTACATGGTCAAGATTGGGTAACAGAATATTGGCCTAAAATACAACAGGCTGTAGATGAGACGAAGGGTATGGTAGTAACATTTGAAGGAGAATTAATAGATGCTATGTATCACTCATCAAGTGGTGGTATGACAGAGGATTCAGAAAATGTATTTGCTACAGCAAAGCCCTATTTAAGGTCTGTATCAAGTCCAAACGAAGAAAGTTCACCAAAATTCAAATCAAGTTTCACTATGTCTTTTAACGATTTTGTCAAAAAAATTCAAGAAATGGTGCCTGATATTGAAATTACAAAGAAAAATATAACTCAAGTAATCAAAGTAGCAGATAAAAGTGAAACAGGTAGAATAAAGAAGTTAATGATAGGAGATAAGATCATAGAAGGCAGAGACTTTAGAGCAGCTTTTAATTTAAATTCAACTAATTTTAAAATTAATCTTATAGGAGATAGTATAGAAATAGAAACTTTAGGCAATGGGCATGGAGTAGGTATGAGCCAATGGGGAGCCAATGCCATGGCTAAGAATGGCAGTAGCTATGAGGAAATACTAAAACATTATTATTTAGGAGTGGAAGTAATGAGGTACAATTGAAAATTAAACATTGAGGATTACTTAACATATAGCTTCGAGTTCATTGGAAGCTTGTATATTTTATTGATCCAGAGAAATAGTTGATAGAAGTAAATGACTATGAAAGTCCTACTCTATTAACTATTTCTTTTTTTATAAATTTTTTCCTAACGCATGTATTAATTTTCTATAATTGGTCACAATATCTAATGGAGGTGAGGCTTATGGACGAGTTTAATAAAGGACCAGAAAATAGTGAAGGCAATAATAAAATTAGAAATCCAATAATTAATAAGGTCACGAGGAGAACGAGGTCTATTACAGACAAAGATGGTTTTTATGTAATCTTATTTATTTGCATATGCATAGTAACCACTACTGCAGTATGGGTATCAAAAAATAATTTTGACAAAGCAAATAACCTACAAAGCCTTGATTATCTACAATTTGCAGAGGGCTATTATGATGACATTGAAAACTTAGAAGAGGAAGAAGAAAGTAAAGATGTCACATTAATAGAAATAGATGAAAAAGAATCAGAAGAAACAAAGTCTGAAGAAACAGACAAAGAGCTAACCCAAGATACAGAAGACAAAGGAGCAGAGACTCCAGAAGAACAAAAGACAAAGGTTACTAGTGCTCAAAGCAATTCTGCAAGTGAAGAATTAGTAGTTACGACAATGGGGCAACCGACAGTAGGAAATCTATCAATGGATTATGCAGACAGCACACTAGTGTACTCAAAGACGCTTGACCAGTGGACTACGCATTATGGAATAGACATAAAAGCAAATGAAGGAGCTGCAGTAAAAGTAGTATTAGATGGAGTAATCAAATCAATAGAAAGAGATACAGACTATGGAATACTCATAACTGTAGATCACGGAAATGGACTAGAAACCAAGTATGGTTGCTTATCCACAGATGCAATGGTAACTGTAGGTCAAGAAGTTAAAAAGGGAGATGCAATCAGTGGAATAGGCAAAGGCGCAGGCATTGAATTGGCAGATGGACCTCATTTGCATTTTGAAGTAATTAAAGATGGAAAAAATGTAAACCCTAAAAATTATTTGCCGAAGTTTAAATAATCTCCGAAAAATAGGAAGTAGCATAATATCAATAGTTCTAATATTGCATTATTGTGCATAAGTATTACTTAAAAAGACTCATATTTTCAAGAATACCGTCAAAGGGGGTTAACAGAATTTGAAAGATTATATAGAGGAACGAGCCTTAGAAATTGCAAAATATATTATAAGCGAAAATGCTACAGTACGACAAACTGCTATTGTTTTTGGTGTGAGTAAGAGCACCGTTCACAAGGACGTAACCGAGCGTCTCCCTAAGATAAACCCTCTTGTAGCAAGTGATGTAAAAAAGGTACTAGATATGAATAAAGCCGAGAGACACATTAGAGGCGGAAAAGCTACAAAGATGAAG
The DNA here is from genome assembly GCF_900095305.1 of Proteiniborus sp. DW1. NCBI lineage: Bacteria > Bacillati > Bacillota > Clostridia > Eubacteriales > Proteiniborus > Proteiniborus sp. DW1. The sequence goes on from NZ_FMDO01000006.1 coordinate 7,482, forward strand.
TACAAAGCAATCAACAACTAATGATGATAAAAACAACTTTATATATACTAACAAAACAAAAAATATTATTTCCAAATAGGAAGTAATATTTTTTGTTTTATTTGAACAAAAAAAGAGGAATTATGGAAAAAATATAGAAATTACTTTCATAGGGATAATTGCGCAGAAAAGCAGTTAAGGATTTATGATTAAAAATTAAGGATTAAGAATTGAAAAATGAAAAAATTAGTTCTCTTAATTGTTAATTCTTAATTTTTAATTAAAAAAGGGAAAGGGTGTTTAAGAAAATGGGCTTTTCATTAAGATCCGACATGGGAATAGACCTAGGGACAGCTAGTATATTAGTATACATAAAAGGTAGAGGAATCGTACTACAAGAGCCATCGGTAGTAGCCATAGATAAAAACACAAACAAACTACTAGCAGTCGGAGAAGAAGCTAGGAGAATGCTTGGGAGAACCCCTGGTAATATAGTAGCCATAAGACCACTTAGAGATGGGGTAATATCTGACTATGAAGTTACTGAGCGAATGCTTAAATATTTTATAGATAAAGCAGCAGGTAGAATGCTTTTTAAACCTAGAATTATTGTTTGCGTACCAAGTGGAGTTACAGAAGTAGAGAAAAGAGCAGTTTTAGAAGCGAGTAATCAGGCTGGAGCAAGAAAGACTTACTTAATAGAAGAGCCAATAGCTGCAGCCATAGGTGCAGGACTGGATATAACAGAGCCAACCGGACATATGGTAGTAGATATAGGAGGAGGAACTACTGATGTGGCAGTAATTTCACTAGGAGGAATAGTAGTTAGCAAATCAATTAAAATAGCAGGAGATAAGTTTGACGAGGCTATAGTTAGATATATAAGAAAGAAGCATAATGTAATGATTGGAGAGCGAAGTGCAGAAGAATTAAAGATAAATGTAGGGACAGCTTATCCAAGAGATAAGGAAGTATCTATGGAAATAAGAGGTAGAAACCTAGTCACAGGACTTCCTAAAAATATACTAGTTACATCAGATGAAATGCTGGAAGCATTACAAGAGCCAGTAACAGCAATAGCAGACATTGTTCATTCAGTTTTAGAAAAAACACCGCCAGAACTAGCAGCAGATATAGGGAACAATGGGCTAGTAATGACAGGTGGAGGCTCACTACTATGGGGAATGGACAAACTAATCAATAGGCGTACAGGTATACCTGTACATATAGCAGAAGACCCAATATCATGTGTAGCAGTAGGTACAGGAAAATCATTAGAATGGGTAGATGTCTTAGAGAATACTGTACTATCTGATGAACAGAGAAGAAGAAATTATGAATAGGAGATGATTTGATGAATAATTCTATGTACATAGCAGCATCTGCATTGAAATTAAATCAAAAAACCATAGATGTAATATCAAACAATTTAGCAAATACGAATACTACGGGTTTTAAGAAGGATATAGTCATATCAGAATCCTTTCCTGAAGTATTACTAAGTAAGATTAATGATAGAATAGATTTGGACAACCATAGGGTATTTAGAGGAGTAAATGTTGAGAGAAATGGCGATGTTTTTTCACTAACAATAAATTCAGGATATTTTAGAGTAAATACTCCTGCAGGAATAGGACATAGTAGAAGCTTGAGATTTATAGTAGATGATAATGGATATCTTAAAACATTCTATAAAAACACAAATGATGAACTCAAATCAGATGGCGAGAATTACGTACTAGGTAACAATGGGCCAATTAGAGTGGAAGATAGAAACATTGAAATAGATAATAGAGGTAATGTAATATCAGGTGGGCAAATAATAGATAATCTAATAACATTTCCACCATTTAACGTAATAGGTACTACAAGTACAGGAGTTAGATTTGACAAGATAGCCGTAGACTACACATCAGGCATCATAATAGAAACAGGAAACAAGCTAGACTTTGCACTAGAGGGAGATGGATTTTTTAAAGTACAGACTCCAAGTGGAACAGCCTATACAAGGGATGGATCATTTACATTAGATGCAAATGGACAACTAGTAACTAAGGAAGGATATGCAGTATTAGGGCAAAATGGTCCTATAGTACTAGGACAAAGAACTTTCGAAGTCAATGACAATGGTGATATAATAGTAGGAGGACAAGTCGTAAATAGTCTAGATATAGCAGATATTGACAACAAAGAATATTTAAGAAAACAAGGAAACAACCTATATACCATACTAGAAAATATAGAACCAGAAGAGACGCCGTTTACTGGAGTTCTACTATCAGGCTACTTAGAAACATCCAATGTAAACACAATAAAAGAAATGGTAAATATGATAACAGCCCAAAGAAGCTACGAGTCTAATCAAAAAGTAATTCAAGCACAGGACCAATTGCTGGATAAAGTAGTAAATGAGCTAGGAAGAGTATAAAATAATTAAAAGTTATAAAATCAATTTATAATTAAGTATTGTCATCCTAAGCGTAGGTGAAGGAGCTAGGTCGTCATTCAGAATATAATTTAAGGAAGGTTCAGGGATATTCCTCAGAAAGTTATGTTACAGATTAAGGGGGATGTCCCTATGACTTAGAATAAGGAGGTAGATGATATGATTAGATCACTTTGGACCGCAGCAACCGGTATGAAGTCTCAGCAACTAAATATAGACACGATTTCAAACAATCTGGCTAACGTAAACACAAACGGCTATAAGACTCAAAGAGCAGAATTTAAAGACCTTTTATATGCTACAATCAAGAGAACAAACCTACAAGATGACATGGGGGCACCAGTAAACTTAGAAGTAGGTCATGGAGTCATGCCCACAGCTACCACAAGAGATTTTAGGAATGGAAGCCTTATAGAAACACAAAATACTTTTGACTTTGCTATAGATGGAAGGGGATTTTTTTCAGTAGTATTACCGAATGACCAAGTGAGATATACTAGAGATGGAAGCTTTAAACTAAGCGTAGATGGTGATGAGGCTACGCTAGTGACATCTGAGGGGTATATAGTGCTTAGTGAAGAAGATGATGCTATAGTTATGGAAAATGGCATGAAAGATATAACAGTAGATAATATGGGCTACATAACAGCAACAGACGAAGATGGTGAAATAGTAGAAATAGGAAGACTAAAGCTAGTAGACTTCATGAATCCAGCAGGACTTTTAAGTGAAGGACAAAATCTTTACAGCGCAACAGTAGCTTCAGGGGAAGAGATACCATTAGAAGCGGATGAAATGGAGAGTAAAATAGTCCAACACTACCTAGAAGCTTCAAATGTTCAAGTAGTAGAAGAAATGGTAAAGATGATAACAGCTCAAAGAGCCTATGAAGTAAGCTCTAAAACAATCCAAGTTTCAGATGAAATGCTTCAGATGGCAAATAATATAAGAAGATAAAAGTGGTGATGTTATGTCAATAATTGATACAAGTACAAACATGCTAATTAACACAGATCAATACAAAGACACCAAAATAAAGCAAATAGCAGAAAATGCCAACAATAAAAAAGATGACAAGGAACTATTAAAAGCATGTCAGGAGTTTGAGGCTATATTCACACATATGCTTCTAAAAGCCATGCGGTCTACAGTGCCAGAGAGTGAACTAATAGAAAAAACCACAGCCACAGAAATATTTGAAGACATGTATGACCAAGAACTAGCCACTACACTAAGTAAAGGTCAAAATGGACTGGGCATAGCACAGATGCTTTATAACCAGATGAAGAGATATATATAATGGTGCTAAGCGCTTGACTTTTTATTATAGCTTCAATACTTCTTAAGGAATTGATCCCAGATACTAAACTTTTTAATCTATCAAGTATTCCGAAAATTAAATGTTGAAAAGGTTTGAAGAACCTCTGTTTTACAGATAAGGAAGAAGATACATATTAGATGTATATAGAGGAGATTATTATGCTGCAGGTGGAGTAGTAACAAATGAAAGTTTAAGAATAACAAGGGAAGGGCAAACAAGTCATCATCCAGCTGAAGCAGAATACGCAATACAATTTGATTTGTTAAAATCAAGTGCTTCATGTAAATATATACTTTGGTTAGAAGTTGAAGCTTATGATTATAGAGATATTCACTAATTTTGGGAAAAATAACAAGCCAAAAATAAAACCGGAAAGACCAATAAATAACTAATAGCTAAATGTGTTATTCTAACAGAGGACTTAAGAAATGGAAATGGTAGAGCTATTAAATCAAAACTATGGGCAGCAATAAAGTAGATAAAATAGATGATCCAGTAGGTGCCATTATATGGCCTATGAAGGCCCCAGTTTTACCACCAGTTTAAAATAAATGATTCAGTATTAGCAGTTACAATGGGAGCTACCTTTGATGAGGAGGCAGTGTCATTAGAATAATAAGTCGTTTACTTTACACATAAACCTTTACTTTGTCACGACAATGTTGAACCTTATGGTATAATGATACCATAAGGTTTTTTACGCTGTTTTCTAGAGAAGTTATATGGGTATAATAGACTTAGAGATCATACAAAGGCAGGGAGAAAATAGATGGACTATAAAAGAAAAGTACAGGAAGTAACTAAGTATTTTAAAAATAATGAAAAAAAAGAAGAAGACTTTAGTATAGGTGTAGAATTTGAACATTTTATAATTGATAAAGAAACTTTAAAAACCATTTCATATTATGGAATTGATGGTGTAGAAGATACTCTAATGAAGCTTCAAGCAATGGGATGGAAGGGCAAGTATGAAAAAGACCATATTTTAGGGCTAGAAAAAGAAGCTATGACCATTACACTAGAGCCAGGTAGCCAAATAGAGCTTAGTATTAAACCATATAAAAATATTGAAGATATTGAAAAAGTATATAAAAATTTTTTAGATGAGATAGTACCTATATTGGATGCAAAGGGACAAACACTCATAACAACTGGATATCAGCCTGAAAGCAAAATTACTGATATAAAGATGATACCAAAGCAGAGATATGACTATATGTTTGAGTACTTTAAATCTAGAGGTAAATATGCCCACAATATGATGAAGGGTACTGCTTCAGTTCAAGTATCTGTAGACTATGGCTCAGAAGAGGATTATATAAAGAAGTTTAAAGTTGCCAATGCTCTTTCACCAGTAATATATACAATGTTTGATAATTCACCTTTTTTTGAAGGTCGTGTGACAGATAAATATTGTTTAAGGAAAACCATATGGGAAAATTGTGATGATGATAGATGTGGAATTGTAGCAGGAACCTTTGATGAATCGTTTGGATATGAAAAGTATAGTGACTATATCTTAAATTTTCCACCAATATTTATAGATGACAGTAAATCTATTAGATTTACAGGAAGTATTCTATATAAAGACTTATTTAATCCTGATGAGTATTCATTGCAAGAGCTAGAGCATGTTATGACTATGGTCTTTCCAGATGTGAGGACAAAGAAATTCATGGAAATAAGAATGATGGATGCAGTTCCCTATCCATTAAACTTTGCAGCCGTTGCACTATTGAAGGGTCTCTTGTATAATGAGAGCAACTTAAACGCTGTTTATGATTATGTCAATTCTTTAAGCAAGTATGACATTGATAAAGCTAGAGTAGATATCATAGATGAAGGATTAAGTGCAAGGCTAAAAGATAGAGAAATACATGAAGTAGGAAAATGGCTCATAGGTCTTTCAAAGAAAGCTCTTAATCAAAGCGAAAGGGATTATTTAACACCTTTAGAAATCATGATAGATAATAAAATGACTCCTTCCCAGATAACTAAGGAAAAGCTTTCATTAGGTAAAAAGGAAGCTTTAGAATGGTGCTTTGTAGATAATAAACTATTTGAGGTGATGAGCTGTGGATGTAGAAAAACTTACTAGCAAATATATTGAAATAGTAAAAAGCGATGAAAATAGATTTTATAAGGATTATTTAAGAGCAGTTGAAGCAGTAGCCAATTCTAGTGCAATATATAAGGGAAAACCAGTTCCCTTTTTATATCAACTAATGTTTTTTACAAAAGAAGATTTAGAGATATTTAAGAACATTGGTAAGACTATGATATCCATAACTAATAAGGTAGTAAATAAGTACAAAGAGTCACCTGACTTCAGAAAGAAGTTTGGATATTCAAAGCTCTTAGAGGATTTAATATTAACTGATCATGGTTATGATGTGAATGTTCCCATAGGAAGGTTTGATATATTCTATGGAGGATCAGATAATTTTAAATTTTGTGAGTTAAATACTGATGGTTCATCTGCTATGAACGAGGATAACACTATAGGAAGAATACTCTTAGAAACAGAATCAATGAAAATAATGAAAGAAGAATATAGTATTTCTTATTTTGAGCTTATATATAAATGGGTGGATGAAAGTATTAAAATATTTAATAAGTTCAATCCAAATATTGAAAAGCCTAATGTGGCTATTGTAGATTTTGACGAAAGTGGCACTCCATATGAGTTTGAAGAATTCAAAAAAGCTTATATAAATAGAGGCTACAATGCAGTGATAGCGGATCCTAGAGAGCTAAAATATATTAAGGGGAGTTTGTACTATAAGGATATTAAAATAGATTTAGTATATAGGAGAATAGTTACTAGAGAGCTTATTGACAGAAGTGAAGAGATTCAAGACTTTATAAATGCCTATAGAGACAAAGCCGTTTGTGTCATTGGACCTATTAAATCTCAGATAATGCACAACAAGATAATATTTAAGATATTGCATGAAGAAGATGTGCAAAAGATGTTTACAGAAGAAGAAAAGGAATACATAAATAAGCATATTCCATATACTGATGTGTTTAGTGGTCATAGATCTGTTTACGATGAAGTGTTAAATAATAAGGATAGTTATATTTTAAAACCAATGGACTTATATGCTTCTAAAGGGGTCTATGCAGGAAGAGACTTTACTTTTGATGAATGGAAGAAAAGACTTGATGAATGCTGGGGCAAAGATTACCTCTATCAAGAATTCTGTGTGCCCTTTACTAGAGATTTTGTAGAGTTTGAAGATGGAAAAGTTAAAGTAAGTAAGTTTGGACATATAATTGGATTATTCATGTACAATGAAGAACTTGCAGGTATGTATACTAGAATAGGAAAAAATAATATAATATCTGGAGTGACTGACTACTATGCTGTTCCAAATGTATTGGTGGAATAGTTGGCTATCTGAAAGAATTTAATATAGTGATAAAGAAGAGAGAAATGTCATTTTATCCAATTCTCTCTTCTTTGTTTATGGAGATAAGGCAGTTGAATGGGGTATAATAGTATGATAATATAAATTTTAATGACATAAATATTAGGAAAAGGAGTCTATCATGTCTTTCTTACCAGTACTAAATCAAACATTGGTTTTATTTATTTTAATTTTTATAGGATTCATAATAAAAAAGAAAAACATAATAACTAACCAAATGATAAAAGACTTATCAGGACTTATTTTAAATGTTACTCTTCCACTTATGATGATAACAGCTATGCTAGCAGATATAAAGATTACAGAAGTATTAGGTAATAAAAAGCTTTACATACTAGCCTTCATAAGGCTACTTATAGCACCTTTATCAATGGTGCTGATATTTTCCGTAATTAATGTACCAAGTATAGTTAAAGGAGTTCTTGTTACACTAACAGGTATGCCATCAGCAGTAAATACAGCCATATTCGCTACTAAATACAACGCTGACTCCAAGCTTGCATCTCAAGGTATATTTATTACCACATTGCTAAACATACTAACAGCACCACTTATTATTTATTTACTAACTATTTAAAACAAAATGAGAATCAAGTTTTGTAATTCTTAATTTTCAATTCTTAATGGAGGTATACTAATGCTAGATAATATTCAAATTCAAAACATAATTCCACATAGATATCCTTTTCTTTTAGTAGATAAAATTATAGAAGTAGAAGAGGGAAGAAGAGCAGTAGGCATAAAAAACGTAACTATAAATGAGCCTTTTTTCCAAGGTCATTTTCCAAACAACCCACTAATGCCAGGAGTACTTATAGTAGAAGCGATGGCTCAGGTAGGAGCAGTAGCAGTCATGACTCTTGAAGAAAACAAAGGAAAGCTGGCAGTATTTGCAGGTATAGATAGCGTAAGATTTAAAAAGCAAGTCAGACCAGGAGATACACTAAGGATGGAAGTAGAGCTTATATCCATAAGAAGGGGAATAGGCAAGGCACAAGCAGTAGCCTATGTAGATGATGAAGTAGCTTGTAAGGGAGAATTGATGTTTGGAATTATAGATAAATAAGTTAAGTTTCGGGTGTCTGGCATCCGAGACTTAACTTAAGATTAGGACTGCAACTGAATCTTGAAACTTAACTTGTTGAGAATTAAAGCACCTTTTGGTATAATTTTACCAATAGGTGTTTTTTTCGTATAAAGCTAGTATTTATCTAAAGCATAATATAATAGTGGGGTGATGATGTGGAACCTATTGCACTAGCAAACTATAATAAATGGCTTAATGGGCCTTGTTTTGATGAATATACAAAAAGAGAGTTGGAGTTAATTAAAGACAATGAAAAGGAAATAGAAGATAGATTTTATAAAGAGCTTGAATTTGGAACTGCAGGACTTAGGGGTGTTATTGGTGCGGGTACTAATAGAATGAACAAGTATACTGTACAAAAGGCTACTCAAGGCTTAGCTAATTATATAAAATCAAAGGGTGAAGCAGCTAAAACTAGAGGAGTGGTTATTGCATATGACTCTAGAAGAATGTCCAGAGAATTTGCTGAGCAGGCCGCCTTGGTATTAAGTGGAAATGGAATAAGGACATATTTATTTAAAGAGCTTAGACCTACACCAGAGCTTTCCTTTGCCATAAGGTACTTAAACTGTATCTCTGGTATAGTCATTACTGCTAGCCACAATCCTAAAGAATACAATGGATATAAGGTATATTGGGAGGATGGTGCTCAAATAGCTGCTGAAGTAGCTAAAGAAATTACTAAAGCTATAGATGATATAAATGACTACGACTGTATAGATGCTTTGGATAAAAACTCAGCTATGAACAAAGGGCTTTTAGTATACTTAGATGAAAAAATAGATGATGTATATATAAATCAGGTTAAAAGCCAGTCATTAAGAGAAGGTATTGTAAGAAGTGTGTCAGATGATTTTAAAATAGTATTTACTCCATTACATGGTACTGGAAATATGCCTGTAAGAAGGGTGCTTAAGGAGATTGGATTTAAAAATGTTATTGTAGTGACTGAACAGGAGAAGCCAGATTCAGAGTTCTCCACAGTGAAATATCCTAATCCAGAGGATAAGAGTGCATTTAAGTTGGCTATAGAACTGGCGAAGGAAAGGGATGCACAGATAATTATAGGAACTGACCCTGACTGTGATAGAGTAGGGGCTGTAGTTAAGGATGGTAGCGGACAATATATTGTCCTAACTGGAAATCAAATAGGTGCATTATTAGTCAATTATATTTTAGAAGGGCTTAAGGAGAAGAATAGATTACCTCAAAATGGTGTGATTATAAAGACTATAGTTACATCTGAAATGGGAGCCAACATTGCTAAGTGCTATGGAATTGATACCTTAAATGTGCTTACAGGATTTAAATACATAGGTGAGAAAATCAAAGAATTTGAGGAGACTAAGGAAAAGTCATTTTTATTTGGCTATGAAGAAAGCTATGGATATCTGGCTGGTACCTATGCTAGAGATAAGGATGCTGTTGTGGCTTCTATGCTAATATGCGAGATGGCAGCATATTATTACTCTAAGGGTATGGGCTTGTATGATGCTTTGGTAGAATTATATCATAAGCATGGTTATTTTCTAGAGGATTTACGGTCTATTACATTAGCAGGTAAAGAAGGATTAGAAAAGATACAGTATATTATGGAGTATTTTAGAAACAATACATTAGACTCCATTGCAAATAAAAGAGTTCTATATGTAGAGGATTATCAAACACAAAAGAGAAACTACATAAATAAGTCTAAAGCTATAGAGGATATAGAATTGCCTAAATCAAATGTAATTAAGTTCATATTAGAGGACGGTACTTGGATATGCCTAAGACCTTCTGGAACTGAACCTAAGCTTAAGATATATTGTGGAGTTAGGGGAAGTTCCTTAGAGAATAGCAAGGAAGAATTAAGGAATCTTATTGGATGGATGGAAGATAAGATTAAAAAACTGTAAAAAAAGTGACAAGAGGAACTATAGAGTTATTCCACTTGTCACCTTCTGCCATTCTAGGACGTAGTTGAAGAGACTTATGTTGTCAATACATATTAGATTCTTTGATAGCCTTTAGGATGACAAAGGTAGCTCTGCTTTTCTTGTCTTTACTAAGCTTCAAAAATAAAATAAGTTATATCATCCTCGATTACAGAGTTTAATTCAGTAGTTTTTATGATTTCTGAAAGTATTTTTTCGTTTAGAATTTTTATGTCATTATTCTTATTTTCTTTCATTATATTGATGATAGCTTCTTTTTTGAGCAGTAAGTTATCTTTTAAATGGTCTAAGAGCCCATCTGTATAGAAAATGACTCTATCGCCACTGTTTAATTTTACATAGCCATTTTCGTATTTAGGACTATAGAAGTCTTCAAAGTTACATATAGGGAATCCTGTACTTTTATCTAAAAACTCCATATCTCCATTTTTCCTAACCAGTATTGGAAGTACATTCATACCACCTGAACAATATGACATAGTTCCAGACCATATATTATATACAGCTTCAAAGATTACTATATGCATTTCATCAGGGAAGTTAGCTCTATTAAATTCCTTGTAAAAGCTCATTAGCTTCTCTGATGGTGATACGACTTTATCACTTGAAATAAATAGATCAGCGGGCTTCATTATCTTATCTGCAAAAACTGTCATTACTGCAGCTGATACCCCATGACCTGAAACATCGGCAATATACATTGCTAGATTATCTTCGTCCAAGGCATAGATATTATAGAAATCACCACTTAACTTCTCACAAGGTATATATTCTGAAATAAACTTGGTATTATAGATATTTATGAACTTAGGAGGGAGCAGTGCCTGTTGTATTCTTCTAGCATATTCTAAATCCTTCATCATCTTTCTATTATTAGATTGTAGTTCTGAAGTTCTATGTTCAACTATTTTTTCTAGAGTATCAGCATATTTGCTGATTCTTTTCTTTGCTTTGCTAAGCTCATTATAAGGATGATCTAGGTTATAAGAAAAGATTGACTTGAGTATAAAGTAAGCAGATACTATATTAAAAATATGCCCTAAATGGTTATAGGTATCATATACGTCTCTATATAGTGTAAATGTAAAATCTGCAAACACTGCATAGCATAGGCCTATATAAAAAGTTCTTATGCTTTTGTCTTTATATTTTATAGTGTCTTTAATATGAAAAACAATAGTGATACCTAAAATGAATACGATAAAATACTCTAAAAATATCTTTAGTTTAGTTAATCCATGTCCATCAATATACATAGAAGGAAAAAAATCTGTTTTAAATGCACCTATGTAAAAGATTAATATTGTAATTAGAATACTACCTACCTGAAAGTATCCTCTCTTTAGATTAGTCTTTTTATCTATGGGAATAATGCCAGCAATGAAAAACCCAAATGACAGTATCAACCTACTAATAATCCAAAAAATTGTAGCTTTTTGAGCAGAGCTTTCGGTAAAAAAATTAGGCATACCTTTGTAGCTCATTGTATGAAATAAGTTTACGAATCCGCTTATAAAAAATGTACTACTGTAGACTAGTAGTCTTAATCTTTTATTCTTATTGAATGTATAATAAGTGATGGCATAGGTCATGAAAAAAATCCATATACCCAGAAACTCTAGGAATACATGTGATGCTAGATATTCAGGTACATTAATAACTTTGTATATGTACTCTTCAAAAAGTCTTATTACCCATAGAAATAGCAGGTTTAACAATAGAATCATTATGGCTATTAGATATTCTTTTTGGTTACTTTTTAGCTTCAACTTTTCTAATATCATAATGGGTTCTCCTTTATTTTGGATTTTTTTCCTATATTATATTTCTACATAACTATCTATTTTCCTCTATAATAATTGAATAATCTAACAAATTCTATTTTTAACTACTAGAAGCTTTGAAAAATGACATTACACTATTATGTTTAAATGTGATAAAATACTCCAATAATAATTATATGTATATAAAAAAAGAGGTGTCTAATTTGAAGTTATTTAAAGAATATATGAACCCATATCTAGGGAAATTGTTAGAATCTTTGAAAATGGACAAGACATACATAAAGGGGGAAGGAAGCTTTTTATATGATGATAAGGGCAATGAATATTTAGACTTAATTGCAGCCTACGGAGCATTACCCTTTGGATATAATCCTAAGGAAATATGGGATGTAGTTTTTGAAGTACATAATAAAATGGAACCTAGCTTTGTTCAGCCTTCAAATTTAAATTTTGCAGGTGAGTTAGCCAAGAAGCTAATAGAAGTGACTCCAAAAGAGCTTAAATATGTGACATTTACTAATAGTGGTGCTGAGACTGTAGAAGCAGCCATTAAGTTATGTCGTTCGGCTACTAACAGGTTAGGGATTCTTTCTACTAAAAATAGCTTTCATGGAAAAACCTTAGCAGCTCTTTCTGCAACAGGTAATAAAAAATATCACAGCTCCTTTGGAGCACCAACTCATGGCTTTAATCATATATCATATGGTAATTTAGAAGAGTTAACTCATGAGCTTCAGAATAAACCCAACTACTATGCAGCTTTTATTGTGGAGCCTATACAAGGAGAAGGTGGAATAATAGAGGCAAAAAAGGGATATTTGAAGGCTGTAAAAGAAATATGTGAAAAATATGGTGTTAAACTTATAGTTGATGAAATTCAAACAGGATTAGGACGTACTGGTAAGCTGTTTGCCATAGAGGATGAGGAGGTGGTACCTGATGTACTACTTTTATCAAAGGCTTTGGGAGGAGGAATTTTTCCTATAGGAGCCTGTATATCAACTGATGAAGTATATAATGAAAAGTTTGCATTAAATCATTCATCTACCTTTGCCAATAATACTCTAGGATGTAGAATAGGCTTGAAGGTATTAGAATTATTGACTGATAGCCCTAGTATTTTAAATAATGTAAACGAAAAAGGAAACTTATTAAAATCAGGACTTATACAATTAAAAGATAAGTATCCAAATATAATAAAATCAATTAGAGGAAGGGGGTTAATGCTAGGAATAGAGTTTGATATCCAAAGACAAGCATTCCCGAATAGTCTGTTAGGAATAATGGCAGAGCAGGATTTAATAACACCAGTTATATCTAGTTATTTGTTAAATGTAGAAAAAATAAGAGTAGCTCCTACTCTGAATGGTAACAAGGTAATACGAATAGAGCCAAGTCTAAATATTAGGGAAGAAGACATAAGGAGAGCATTAAAATCCATTGAAAATATGCTTGCTATATTAGATAAGGGGAATACAGCTAAGCTTTTATCTTTTTTGATTGATAAAACTATAGATGGAGAGTACCAAGCTAACTACAATACTATATCCTATAAAGTAGATCCTCCAATGGAAGAGGAGGGAAGGTTTGGATTTTTAATTCATCCACTGGAATTAAAAAACTATGTTGATTTTGATAACTCGCTTTCACAATTAAATGAAGATGAACTAAAGCGACTTTCTGAAATTTGGGGAAATTTGATAGAGCCTTTTGTAATATCAGAAACTAGAATAACATCTAAAAATGGAGAGAAGGCATATGGAGAATTCATTGTAGTACCTAGAACAGCTGAGGAAATGTCTATCCTTCCAAAAGGACAAATTTTAGATGAGGTTAGAAGGGCAATAAGACTAGCCAAGGACAGAGGAGCAAAAATTGTAGGCTTAGGCGCGTATACATCTGTAGTCTCGGGTGGAGGGCTATATGTTAAGGATGAAGGTGTTCCCATAACTACAGGCAATAGCTACACAATAGTTTCAGCTATAGATACGGTAATGAAGGCTCTAGAAGATTTAGATAAAGAAGCAAAGGATTCAGTTGGTGCAATAGTAGGTGCTACAGGCTCTATTGGTTATGGGGCATCCTTACTTATATCTGAAAAAGTGTCTAAATTGATATTAGTAGGTAATCCGGCTAATGGAGAATCAAGTATAAAAAGAATGTACAGGATAGCAGGAAAGATATATAAGCACTTATCTACTATGGAGTACTTTCAAAAACTAGAAAAAGAGAATAGCATAATGGAGAAAATTAAAAAGCATAATCCTCCTAAATGGAGTGAGCCAGTAGAAGTATTTGTAGAATTTGCTAAAAAATTAGATAAGAGTGAGTCTCCTATAATTGTTACCCTAGATATTGATAGAGACCTATTATTGGCAGATATTATTATAAGTGCTACAAGCTCATTGGCAAGAATAATCAGACCAGAGCATTTAAAGCACGGAGCTATAGTATGTGACATGTCAAGGCCTAGAAATGTAAGTGAGGATGTAGAATTTCTTAGACCAGATGTACTAGTCATAGAAGGTGGAGTCATAGAATTACCTGGCAAGCCTTCATTAGGTATCAATATTGGATTAGAGGAAGGGCATGGATTTGCCTGCATGGCTGAGACTATGATGCTAGCTCTAGAAAAGCATTATGAACATACAAGTATAGGGGCTTCGGGAATATCTATAGAAAATATTCTGCTAACTAGAGAACTAGGAAAGAAGCATGGGTTTAAATCGCAGTAAATCAATGTTCTTATCCCTTTAGTCATCTCTGCTGTCAAATACAAGTAAGACTTTCGCTAATAGTCATCTGCCAATAAGATAACCTTGCCAGTTGCTTAGACTTTTTCAATGGTCCCAAAGTATACCTATATGTTAAAATGAAATAAAGCTGTATAATGTGATTATAAAGGAGAGATATAATGCGAATACTTCATACTGCAGATTGGCATATAGGTAAGCAGCTTAATAGTACAAGCTTAATAGAAGATCAGGAGTACATATTGAAAAAAATAATAGAAATAGCTAAGGAAGAGAGACCGGATGTATTAGTTGTAGCTGGAGATATATATGATAGGTCCATACCACCAGTAGAGGCTGTCGAATTGTTGGACAAGACCTTTAACAAGATATTGCTAGAATTAAATATTCCCATAATAGCCATAGCAGGAAATCATGACAATGGAGACAGAATAAGCTTCGCCAGTGGAATATTAAAAAATAATAGGTTATTTATAGAAGGAAGATTAAAATCTACAGTAGATAAAATAGTACTAGAGGATGAATACGGACCAGTTAATTTTTATGTAATACCCTATGCAGATCCAGCATACGTACGAGACCTATATGGAGATAGGGATATTAGAACCTATAATGACGCTATGAAGTCAATTATGAAGGGCATTAATTATGATATGAATTTAGAACAGAGGAATATAGCTATAACTCACGGCTTTATAACGGGCATTGAAGAACCTCAAACCTGTGAATCCGAAAGAATACTATATGTAGGTGGAACAGATTATATAAGCTATGAGCATTTCAAACAGTTTAACTATACTGCACTAGGACATTTACATAGACAGCAAAGAGCAGGCGATGAAAGGATAAGATACTCAGGCTCACCTTTAAAGTACTCATTTTCAGAAGAAAAACATACTAAAGGAATTAAATTAATAGATATAGATAGTTGTGGAAACGCAAATATTAGATTTAAGGAGCTTAGACCTTTAAGAGACTTGAGAATAATCAGGGGCGACTTAGATGAACTACTAGCTCCAGGTACCTATAGGGGAACTAATACAGAGGATTATATTCATGCAGTTTTAACTGATGAAGGGGAGTTAATAGACCCTATAGGCAAATTAAGAGCAGTCTATCCTAATATTCTATCAATGGAAAGAGAAACTACTATTAATAGAGATAAAGATTCTAGAACTTCAGCTGGTGAGGGATTTAGGCATAAAACTAAACTAGACCTATTTAAAACTTTCTATGAAAGCATGACAGGAAGTGAATTTACTTCTGAAAAATCAAGGATTATAGAGAAGCTCATAGATGAAATGAATAAAGCAGGAAGGGGTGAATAAGATGAAGCCTATTAAGTTAACAATGTCTGCCTTTGGTTCCTATGCAAAAATTGAGACTATAGACTTCACAAAATTCTATGATAAAAGTATATTCTTAATAACTGGACCTACAGGAGCAGGAAAGACCACTATATTTGACGGGATTTGCTATGCTTTATATGGTCAAGTAAGTAGCTCTGACAAGGACCAAAGCTATATTAGAAACGATATTGCAGATGATGATATACTAACATACGTTGAACTAGAATTTGAACTAAAGGGAAAGAGTTATTACATAAAAAGAAGTCCTGCGCAGCTTAGAAAAAAGGTTAGAGGAGAGGGCTATACGGAACAGGCAGCAGCAGTGGAGCTAAAGATAATTGGTGATGATAAGGTGCTTACCAGTGTATCTGAGGTAAACAGTAAAATAATAGAAATAGTTGGATTAGAATATGACCAGTTTAGGCAAATCATCATGATACCTCAAGGAGAGTTTAGGCAGCTAATAACTGCTAAAAGTAAAGAGAGAGAAGAGATACTGAGAAGAATTTTTGGTACAAATGAATATAGAAAACTCCAAGATAATCTAGACAAAATGGCAAAGGGCTTACGTGAAGAGATTCTTAAACTAGAAGAGGGATTAAAGACTAATATTAAAAATATTAATACTGGAAGTAATGAAAACCTAAAAAATCTTTTAAATAAAGATATTCTAAATACTGAGGAAATAAAGCTAGAGTTAAGTAACCAATTAGAAGTAGATAAAAAAGAAATTAGAGAACTAGACAATGTAATAAATAAGCTAGAAGAAGAATCTAAAAAGCTTCAGCAGAGAATTACAGAAGGAATGCATGTAAATGATAAGCTACAGAAGAAGAAGGAAATAGAAAGAGAAAAACTTCAATTAGAAAGTAAGCAAGGAGATATAGATAAGCTAAAGGGAGATTTGGAAAAGGGAAGAAAGGCTTTGTCTATTTCAATTATTGAAGACAACTACAAGGATAGTCTAGGCAAAGTAATTGTAAAGAAAAATGAGCTAGAGAACTTGAAAAAGGAATTAGATAAAGCACAGAAGGAATTAAAGTTAGCTGAGGATGACCTAACTAAACAGATGAATAGAAATGAAGAAAAAGAAAAGTTAAAGTGTGATTTAACCCTATATACTTCATTTATAGAAAAAGTGAAGGGCTACGAAGCAAAGAAGAAAGAAAAGGAAGAGTTGGCTAAATCACTTATAAAAACTAACAAGGACTTAGAGGAAGTATCTAGAAATCTTGATGAGATTAAGAAGACAATAGTTATTTTGAAAGATAAGAAGGAAGGCTTAAAGGACTGTGAAAAAGACTACAATAGGTTAGAAATAGACTTGAAGAAAAGGGAAGAGTTATATAAAAAGCTAGAAAGCATAATTCCATTGATTAATGAGCTTGAAGACTTGAGAAAGAAGTATAGGGATGCAAAGAATAATCATACTTCTTTAGAAAAGGATTATACTGTTTTAAAGAAAAAAGTAGAAGATACTAGAAGAAGATTTATTGAAGGATATGCAGGGAAATTAGCTAGGGAACTAGAAAATGAAAAGCCTTGTCCAGTATGTGGTTCTATCCATCATCCTAGTCCAGCAAAAACTGTAGAGGGTGTACCAACAGAAGATGACTTAAAGACAGTGGAGCAAAGATTAAATGAGCTAGATGAAAAGCTTAAAGCTAGTAATGAAGCTGTAACTACCTTATTAGGACAGGGCAATGTGAAAAAAGAGCTTATTATTGAAAAGAAAAAGGAAATCAGCGAGGACTTAAATGAAGATATAGTTACACTTAATGAAAGAGAGACAGTAAAGTTTGTAACAGAAAAAGGACAGGAAATCAAAACTGAAATAAATCAAGTAATAGCTCAGATGGCTAAATTAAAGAAAGATATTGAAGAAGAGAAAAAAATAGATTCAAGCCTTAAAGATTTAGAGAATAAAAAAGAAAACACTGAGAAAACAAAAGAAGAATTAAATACATTACACACTAATTTACTTGTAAAAGTAGAAAGCGAAAGTAATTTAGTAAAAGAACTAGAGAAAGAGCTTCCAGAGGAAATTAGAACAGAAGAGAGATTGAACAAGAAAATAGATGAACTGACTGCTCAAATAAAATCCTTAGAAGATGCCTTGAAAGAAGCTCAGGATAAACAACAAAAATGTAGAGATGGACATACAGCACTAATTAACACTAAGCAAGAGCGTGAAAAAGCCTTATTAGAGATTAAGGCTGAATGTAAGGCGTTAGAAAATAAATTTAAGGATCAAATCCTTAAACAAGGCTTTGAAGGAGAGGAAGAGTACAGAAGTGCAAGGCTGACAGAGGAAGAGATTGTAAATATAGATAATCAAATAAAAGAATATAATGAAAAATTAAAGTCAGTAACTGATAGGTATACACAAATATTAATAGAAACAAGGGACATGGAAGAAGTAGATATATCAGAGTTAGAAAGTAAACTGACATTAAAAGAAAAGGAAAAGAAATCTACAAATGACAAAAAGGCAGCTGTCTTTTCAAGGCTTCAACAGAATGAAAGCATATTCACCAATATAATTTCTATAAAAGAAAAAGTCTCAGAAAAAGAAAAGGAATATTCCCTTGTTGGTGAACTGGCAAGCACTGCAAATGGAAGGAATAACTACAAGGTAACTTTTGAAACCTATGTTTTAGCTGCATATTTTGAAGAGATAATAGATGCTGCTAATATTAGATTTAGAAAAATGACAAAGAATAGGTTCCAAATGGACAGAATCAAAGATGAAGGCAAAGGAAATGCTTTTAGAGGATTAGATATTAATGTACTAGACGGCAATTCTGGCCAATACAGACCTATTAAGAATATTTCAGGAGGAGAAAGCTTCAAAGCATCACTTTCCTTAGCATTAGGTCTTGCAGATGTGGTTCAGTCCTATGCAGGAGGAATCAAGCTAGATACTATGTTCATAGATGAAGGCTTTGGCTCCTTAGATCCAGTGTCTCTAGACGATGCAATAAATTGCTTACTAGAGCTACAGAGCTCAGGCAGACTAGTAGGGATAATATCACATGTAAAGGAGCTCCAGGAGAGAATAAACTCAAGAATAGAAATAGAGCCAAGTGTTGAGGGTAGCAAGGTAAGGTATGTTTATTGAGTATGTAATAGTTATTTGATAAAATAACTACAAAGTATTGATTACGCAAAGTAGGTGTTTTGAAAGGAGAAGATGTGACGTGATAGTTCGTAAAGCCATCATACCAGCAGCAGGACTAGGAACTAGGTTTTTACCTGCAACAAAAGCACAACCAAAGGAAATGCTTCCAATTGTAGATAAGCCAACTCTCCAATATATTATCGAAGAGGCAGTAGAATCTGGAATTGAAGAAATATTAATCATAACAGGTAGAAATAAAAAAAGTATTGAAGACCATTTTGATAAATCAGTAGAGCTTGAGCTTGAGCTAGAAAAGAAGGGAAAAACTGAGTTATTAGAAGAGATTAGGGAAATTTCTGATATGGTAAATATTCACTATATAAGGCAAAAGGAGCCAAAGGGCTTAGGACATGCTATATATTGTGCCAAGAGCTTTATAGGAAATGAGCCCTTTGCGGTACTATTAGGTGATGATATTGTCTATGCAGATAAGCCTTGTTTAAAGCAAATGATAGAGGTTCATGATGAATACAAGACAACTATACTTGGAGTACAGGAAGTAGCTAGAGAAGATGTAAATAAATATGGCATTGTAGAGGGTAAATTTATTGAGGATAGAGTTTATAAGGTCAAAGGATTAGTAGAGAAGCCAGACATAGAGCAAGCTCCATCTAATATTGCCATACTTGGAAGATATATCATAAATCCTGCCATATTTGAGATATTAGAGCATACTAAACCTGGAAAAGGTGGCGAGATTCAATTAACAGATGCATTAAAGGTATTAGCTGAAAGAGAGGCCATGTATGCATATAACTTTGAGGGAAGAAGATATGATGTAGGAGATAAACAAGGATTTTTAGAGGCAACTGTTGAATATGCATTGAGACGTGAGGATTTAAGAAAAGAATTTTTAAATTATTTAATTAAAACAGTAGAAAAAGAAAAAGATCAGATTTAGGAAAGGGAACTATTGTATAATATATGATGCTATAGTTAGAGCATAAGCAATTAAGGAGATTCTTCGGACTTATGATTTCAGAATAAGGTGCTTGTGAAGGCCGTTTTTCTGGGATTAAGCGAAGAATCTTTTTTGGTTTAACTATAATTTTTTTTACATAGAAGCTTTTTTTATTTTACCAATTTAGAGGATACTTTATAGAAGAAGATAATATATTTTAATATGTAGGTGAATATTTAAGGAGATTTAAGCTTTAGCTGTAGAATTTCTCATTAGTAAGGAGGTAGGTTATGGAAGGCACTAGAACAATACCGTTGGCAGTTCCAAACTTGTCATCAAAAATATTGGAAAATATAAAGGAAACCATAGAAACTGGCTGGGTGTCAACTGGTGGAAGATTTATAAAAGAATTCGAGAAAAAGATTGCAGACTATGTTGGCGTAAAGAGGGCAGTGTCCTGTCAGAGTGGAACAGCAGGCCTACATCTTGCACTAAGAGTGCTAGGTATTGGTCATTGTGATGAGGTAATAGTGCCTACAGTTACTTTTATAGCAGCAGTAAATCCAGTTAAATACATGAATGCAGAGCCTATATTTATAGATTGTGATGACAGTTTGAATATAGATGCAAGCAAGCTTGAAGAATTTTTAGAAGACCAGTGTCATTATATAGATGGAAAAGTGATAAATAAAAAGACCAGAAAGCAAGTAAAAGCCATAGTTGTAGTTCATGTATTTGGGAATCCAGCAAACATGGAAAAGCTAATGAAGATTAAGGAAAAATATAAGCTTAGGCTTGTTGAAGATGCTACAGAGGCACTAGGCTCATATTATCTAAAGGGAAAATATGCCGGGAAACATTGTGGGACTATTGGTGATATAGGAGTATATTCCTTCAATGCCAACAAGATTATAACCACAGGTGGTGGAGGGATGATTGTATCCAACCATGATGAATTATTAGAAGATATGGCTTTTCTAAGTCTTCAAGCTAAGACAGATCCATTATACTATATTCACGATGATATAGGTTATAACTACCGCATGACTAACATACAAGCAGCCTTTGGAGTAGAGCAAATAGATAGAATAGAAGATTTTATTCAAGCAAAAATCAATAATTACAATTTGTATAGAGAAGGAATAAAAAATATAGAAGGACTAGGACTTCTGCCATTTAGAGAAGATACAAGAGCAAATCACTGGTTTTATTCAATTGTAATAGATGAGAAAAAATATGGCATGGATAGAGATGAACTGCTAGTGAGATTAAATAAATGTGGAATTCAGACTAGACCCCTTTGGGGACTAATACATAAGCAAAGGCCATATTTAGGTGCCCTAAGCTATAAGATAGAAAAAGCTTTTATCTATGAAAAAGGTCTTTTGAACTTACCCTGCAGTTCAAATTTAACCAAGGAGGATATTAGTTTCGTAATCAGACATTTAAGGCTTGCTAAAAACAAACCTTGTTAAATAGGATAAAAAGATAAGACTCTAACAGATTGGTTAAAGAATGTTAGAGTCTTATCTTTTCTGGAGATTAACAAAAAGACAAAGTAAATGGTTACATTTTACAAAAAATTAATTTTAGTATATAATGTGGATATTAAAATTTAGTAAAGATTATTAAATCTTTTTTTATTTTTAGTATAGGGGAGTTGTGAGAGTATATGTTAAAAAAGACTTTAGCTTCTGGTCTGTGTATGTTAGTGCTGCTTTTAGCTTCCTACACAGGAGTAAATGCTAGTATTGTTAATAAGAATCCATCTAGGGCAGAGTTAGAAAAGAAGGTTGAAGAGGTAGCTAGAAAAAGAGGAATACCTTCAGTTATACTAAAATCAATAGCTAGAGTTGAGAGTATATTTAAGCAATTCAATGATGACGGTTCACCTTTTATTAGTAAAGGTGGCACTATAGGGCTTATGCAAATAAAAAACAGTTATGGCTTGTATGATAATGAGAAGTTAAAATATGATATTGATTATAACATAGAAGCAGGAGCAGATTTACTTCTTGGTAAATGGAGTACAGCAGTAGAGAAACTCCCTCAAATCGGAGATATGAACCCAAATGTATTAGAAAACTGGTATTTTGCCATATGGGCGTATAATGGCTGGAGTAAATCAAATAATCCAAACACTGGACTTAAAAAACAGACATTTCAAGACTTAGTGTATTCCATAGCTGAAAAGGAGTACGGACAAAAAATAACTACAATAGATAAAAGTCTGCTTCCTAAACAAGGACTTCCAAACAAAAGCACCAAATACGATACCCCAAAGGAACATCACTATGGAGATATTTTATTCTATAGTGAGGGAGATATTGTAAAGCTTGACGGGAGACAGTATTCGGCTTTAAAAGATACTCCTAATGGTTCGGATGTGGTAGAGATAAACAACCTAACTGAGCTACAAGTATTAGAAGGACCGATACTAAATAACGGTTATTTTTGGTATAAGGTAAGAGTTAATGATATAAAAAAAGAAGGTTGGCTTGTAGGAAATTGGATATCTAAAACTGGTAGCATATATCCTTTTGTTGACATATCTCGCACATGGTCAAAGGATTATATTATAAAGCTTCATGAGATGAATATAGTTAGTGGGGATGGTAAGAACTTCAATCCGGATGATCAAATAACTAGAGAAGAAATGTGTGTTATGCTATCAAGGGCACTACAGCTTGAGCCTATAGATAATGAATTAAAATATGTAGATGCTAGTGAAATAGAGGAATGGGCAGCTCAGCATGTAATAGCAGTTACAGAGGCAGATATAATGTCAGGATGTGATGAGACAAATGAGTTTAAACCTGATGAATATATTACAAGAGAAGAGGCTGCAATTATTATTAGTAGAGCCTTAGGCTATGATGAAAATTTAGATTTTCAATTGGAATATACAGATATTAGCAATATCTCTGATGAAGCATTGGATGCTATAAAAAATGTCCAAGTCAAAGGAATAATGAATGGTGCAAATGGGATATTTAGACCAAATGATTACTTGACTAGGGGAGAAGCATGTAAGCTAATATTTGATATTATAAATATTATAGAATAGAAGTAGTGAGACGAGCTTTTAAGGTATTTTAAAAGCTCGTCCCTTAT